>NZ_PIGD01000007.1:0-224899 GCF_003050085.1 Vibrio sp. 10N.286.48.B8
TCTCCTCCCAAAGAGTAACGGAGGAGCACGAAGGTGGGCTAAACACGGTTGGACATCGTGTGGTTAGTGCAATGGCATAAGCCCGCTTGACTGCGAGAATGACAATTCGAGCAGGTGCGAAAGCAGGTCATAGTGATCCGGTGGTTCTGAATGGAAGGGCCATCGCTCAACGGATAAAAGGTACTCCGGGGATAACAGGCTGATACCGCCCAAGAGTTCATATCGACGGCGGTGTTTGGCACCTCGATGTCGGCTCATCACATCCTGGGGCTGAAGTCGGTCCCAAGGGTATGGCTGTTCGCCATTTAAAGTGGTACGCGAGCTGGGTTTAGAACGTCGTGAGACAGTTCGGTCCCTATCTGCCGTGGGCGTTGGAAAATTGAAAGGGGCTGCTCCTAGTACGAGAGGACCGGAGTGGACGAACCTCTGGTGTTCGGGTTGTCATGCCAATGGCATTGCCCGGTAGCTAAGTTCGGAATCGATAACCGCTGAAAGCATCTAAGCGGGAAGCGAGCCTTGAGATGAGTTTTCCCTGGCGCTATAAGCGTCCTAAAGGGTTGTCGTAGACTACGACGTTGATAGGCAGGGTGTGTAAGTGCTGCGAGGCATTGAGCTAACCTGTACTAATTGCCCGTGAGGCTTAACCATACAACACCCAAGGGGTTTTGTGGACTCAAAGAAATACCAAACGCTTGAATGAGTTTGAAGAGAACAAAAACAGCTTTCCGAATTTTAAAATTTGCTTGGCGACCATAGCATTGTGGACCCACCTGATTCCATGCCGAACTCAGAAGTGAAACACAATAGCGCCGATGGTAGTGTGGGGCTTCCCCATGTGAGAGTAGGACATCGCCAGGCTTTAAATTAAATCTTTAGGTTGACCAACCTGGAGATATGGACGCTCACTTAGTGAGTTGACCACTGCGGAGTGGTAGTTCAGTTGGTTAGAATACCGGCCTGTCACGCCGGGGGTCGCGGGTTCGAGTCCCGTCCACTCCGCCACTTATTCGATAACCTCGCCTAGTGCGAGGTTTTTTCGAATCTGAAGTAGTAAAAAGTTTTAGGGGTGTAGCTCCAATTGGCAGAGCAGCGGATTCCAAATCCGCGTGTTGGGAGTTCGAATCTCTCCACCCCTGCCATATACGAAGCCTCAGCAGAAATGCTGAGGCTTGTTTACATCTGTTGCTTCTACGAAGCAATGTTGGGAGCTGGATCGCCAGCCCGGTCTAATCTCCGGAGTGCCGGCCCAGTCCACCCCTGTCATATTTAAGGCTCTAGCAGAAATGCTAGAGCCTTTTTGCTTTCTGAATCTAAGATACGCTATTAGTAAGCCGCGGATTCCCCGAATTACTAAAATAGAGGATGCAGGAATTTCGAATCTCTCCACCCCGTCATATCAAAGCCTCAGTAGAAATGCTGGGGCTTGTTTACGTCTGTTGCTTTGCCAGCTAGCTCGAATCTCCGGAGGGACCCAAGTCCACCCCAGGCTAGACTGCGCGTCCCGTAGAAATGCTAGAGCCTTTATTATTCCTGTCATCTTTAGAAGTTACACTGGAAGTACCAAGTGCTCCTTTAGCTATCTCTATCTACTCAACCTCTTGAACTCCTGCTTAGTACAGCCTTGTCGAATATAAAGACTTAGTTCAAAACCAGAGCTTTCTGATCAACACTCATTTTGTTCTGCAGTTTTGCTAATTAATAACTAGCGATATTAACGCTATTTAAGCGAGACGTTGAGTCCTGTTGTTTTTGTTTCCAGATGAAAGGTGAAGCCTTTTATCTGGCACTTATACAATCTTGTGAGTGGTTTATTGGGTAGACTCGCTACTGCGAATAGGAACTAGGCTGAACTTCCTGAAAGAGTTCTGGCCAAATCTAGTGTTTACCCTACATTGAGATTTTTGATTACTCCAATATCAGTACATCAAATGTCCTAGATACGATCGATGTGCTACATATACCTTTAGCTAGAGCTTCAGTGAGAAGATTGGTAAGTCTGATTTTCATCAGGTATAAAAAAGGCTACCTAAATTAGGCAGCCTAGTTTAATTTTTTAGATGTTAATCTAGCTCTTTCTCAGCTTGCTTCGCTTTTTCTATCATAGGAGTGATCGTCGAGCCTTGAACGAGAATCGAGAACACTACTACGGCATAGGTCATAACAAGGATTATCTCTTTAACATCTATTGCCTTATCTTCTATTACCCAGATACCTGAAGGGATTGAAAGTGCCATCGCTAGAGCTAGACCACCACGCAAGCCACCCCAAGTTAGAATCTTAATCGACCATGGGTTGTAAGTTCTAAAGCGTTTAAATCCGATGTAAGACAAGAAAACACTCAAGTAGCGTGCACTCAATACTAGAGGGACTGCGAATGCCATTAAGATCCAGTCTTCTTGGTGGAATTTGAATAGCAGCATCGACATACCAATTAATAGGAATAATACGCCGTTTAAGAATTCATCTATTAATTCCCAGAAATGATCTAGGTGATCTTCACTCTCTTTTGAGAATCCGATAAAGCGAGTCCAGTTACCAATCATGATACCTGATACCACCATTGCTAATGGTCCTGATACATGTAGAACTTCAGCAAACGCATAACCAGCAGTTGGGATGCCGATGGTCAATAGTAACTCCATCGAGTGGTCATCGGTGTTGCTGATTAGGTAGTGGAATACGAGACCTAAAACAAAACCGTAGACAATGCCGCCAATCGCCTCTTGAACGAATAACATGGTGACACTACCGACAGTCGGTGCTTCTGTGCCGAACGCGATGGTAAATAAGGTTACGAAGATAACTAAACCAAAACCATCGTTAAATAGAGACTCTCCCTCGATTTGAGTAGAGATTCGTCTTGGCGCATCGAGTTTCTTTACGATGGCTAACACGGCAATGGGGTCGGTAGGGGAGATTAGAGAACCAAACAGTAAGCAGTAAATCAGGTCAAATTGAATACCAATAAACTGACAGAACCCGTACAGCACAAAACCGATAAAGAATGTTGAAAACAGCGTTGCACCTAATGCGAGTACTGTTATTTCCCACTTCTGGTCTTTTAGGTTTGGTAATTTAATCCCCAAACCACCGGCAAAGAGCAAGAACCCCAAGATTCCCTTAAGTAAGAAATCTTCAAAGTTGATACTGGCAACGGTTTCTGAGGCGATGTCAGCCAATTGGAACCAATTGTTTTGTCCCGCAATGATAATCAATAGAGATAACATCATTGAGCCAGCTGTGATGGCGATGGTTGTCTGCATTTTACCAATTTTGGTATTCACGAAAGCAATAAGCATGGCTGCAGCGGACAAGAAGCATAAGGTGTAATAGACCGACATTGGGATTCCAACATGTAACAAAGTATGAATATGAATTTTCGTTGTCTCATGCTCAAATAGCAAACATTTTTTTGTCATGAGTCGGTAATCAATTTCCTTTTTTAGACGTCTAGACTCCTTTTTAATGTGTGATAGGATGGAGGGATAATTAAAGGAATGAGGTTGTACCGTGGGAAGTAATGTAAGGCAAAAGATTGACGCTCTGTTGAAGCAACGAATTTTACTGATTGATGGTGGCATGGGCACCATGATTCAGGATTATAAATTGGAAGAGCAAGACTATCGTGGTGAACGCTTTGCTGATTGGCACAGTGACTTAAAGGGTAACAATGACCTTTTAGTTCTTACACAGCCTAAGCTTATCAAAGATATCCATTCACAATATTTGGAAGCTGGGGCTGACATCCTCGAAACCAATACCTTTAACGCTACAACCATCGCTATGGCCGACTATGATATGGAAAGCCTTAGTGAAGAAATTAACTTTGCTGCTGCCAAGCTTGCTCGTGAAGCGGCTGATGAATGGACCGCAAAGACCCCAGAAAAGCCTCGCTTCGTCGCGGGTGTATTAGGTCCAACTAACCGAACTTGTTCTATCTCGCCTGATGTAAACGATCCAGGTTATCGAAATGTTAGCTTTGACGAGTTAGTTGAAGCTTATTCTGAGTCGACTCGCGCGCTCATTAAGGGCGGTTCAGACTTAATTCTTATCGAAACTATCTTCGATACGTTGAACGCGAAAGCGTGTGCTTTTGCGGTTGAATCCGTTTTCGAAGAAGTGGGTATCACTCTACCTGTTATGATCTCCGGTACCATTACTGATGCTTCAGGTCGTACGCTTTCAGGTCAGACGACAGAAGCATTCTACAACGCACTTCGTCATGTAAAACCTATCTCATTTGGATTGAACTGTGCATTAGGTCCTGATGAACTGCGAGAGTACGTTGGTGAGATGTCTCGTATCTCAGAATGTAACGTTTCCGCTCACCCTAATGCGGGCTTACCTAATGCATTTGGTGAGTATGACCTTTCTCCGGAAGATATGGCTGAACATGTTAAAGAGTGGGCTGAAAGTGGCTTCTTGAACCTAATTGGTGGCTGTTGTGGTACTACTCCAGAGCATATCCGCCAAATGGCTGAGGCAGTTGAAGGTGTAACGCCGCGTCAATTGCCGGATTTACCTGTTTCTTGCCGTCTTTCGGGACTAGAGCCACTGACGATAGCTAAAGAATCTTTGTTCGTGAACGTGGGTGAGCGTACTAACGTTACCGGTTCTGCCCGCTTTAAGCGCCTTATTAAGGAAGAGCTTTACGACGAAGCCTTGAGTGTTGCTCGAGAGCAAGTTGAGAACGGTGCTCAAATTATCGATATCAACATGGATGAAGGGATGCTAGACGCTGAGGCGTGTATGGTTAAATTCCTTAATCTATGTGCGTCAGAACCAGAAATCTCGAAAGTGCCAGTCATGGTCGACTCTTCTAAGTGGGAAGTTATCGAAGCTGGTCTGAAATGTATTCAAGGCAAAGGTATCGTTAACTCAATCTCTCTAAAAGAAGGCAAAGAGAAGTTTGTTGAGCAAGCCAAATTAGTTCGTCGTTATGGTGCAGCTGTCATTGTGATGGCGTTCGATGAAGTCGGGCAGGCTGATACTCGAGAGCGTAAAGTCGAGATCTGTACCAATGCCTACAACATTCTTGTTGATGAGGTTGGCTTCCCACCTGAAGACATTATTTTTGACCCGAACATCTTCGCGGTTGCTACTGGTATTGATGAACATAACAACTATGCGGTCGATTTCATCGAAGCTGTAGGGGATATCAAGCGTGATCTCCCTCATGCGATGATCTCTGGTGGTGTATCGAACGTGTCGTTCTCATTCCGCGGTAACAATTACGTTCGTGAGGCAATCCACGCAGTATTCCTATATCACTGTTTTAAAAATGGTATGGATATGGGTATCGTAAACGCTGGTCAGCTGGAAATTTACGATAATGTTCCAGAAGATCTGCGTGATGCTGTTGAAGATGTTGTATTGAACCGTCGTGATGATTCGACTGAACGATTGCTTGATATGGCGACCGAATACCTAGAGCGTGCTGTCGGTAAGGTTGAAGATAAATCTGCTCTAGAATGGAGAACTTGGCCTGTAGAGAAGCGCTTAGAGCACTCTTTGGTTAAAGGTATCACCGATTTTATCGTTGAAGATACCGAAGAAGCTCGCGTTAATGCCTCTCGCCCTATCGAGGTGATTGAAGGCCCTCTAATGGACGGCATGAACGTTGTCGGTGACCTATTTGGTGAAGGTAAGATGTTCTTACCACAGGTTGTAAAGTCTGCGCGTGTTATGAAACAAGCGGTTGCCCACCTAGAACCATTCATCAATGCATCGAAAGAAGTGGGCGCAACTAACGGTAAGATTCTATTAGCGACCGTTAAAGGTGACGTACACGATATCGGTAAGAATATCGTTGGCGTGGTTTTGCAATGTAACAACTACGAAATTATCGATCTCGGTGTAATGGTTTCTTGTGAAAAGATTCTGAAAGTCGCTAAAGAAGAGAACGTCGATATTATCGGTCTTTCTGGTTTGATCACGCCATCTCTTGATGAAATGGTACACGTTGCCAAAGAGATGGAAAGACAAGGTTTTAAGCTTCCTCTATTGATCGGCGGCGCAACTACATCTAAAGCGCACACTGCGGTCAAGATTGAACAAAATTATTCAGAACCAGTGGTCTACGTCAATAACGCCTCGCGTGCTGTAGGTGTGTGTACTTCACTACTTTCTGATGAATTGAAGCCCGCTTTCGTTGAGAAGCTAGATATCGACTATGATCGCGTTCGAGACCAGCACAATCGTAAGAAGCCGCGCACTAAGCCTGTCACACTTGAAAGAGCTCGTGCCAATAAAGTCGCTATCGATTGGGATGCGTATACGCCACCGGCACCCGCTAAGCCGGGAGTTCACATCTTCAATGATTTTGATGTGGCGACTTTGCGCCAGTACATCGATTGGACTCCATTCTTTATGACGTGGTCTTTGGTTGGTAAGTACCCTGCGATTCTTGAACATGAAGAAGTGGGTGAAGAAGCAAAACGTTTATTTAAAGATGCTAACGATCTACTGGATCGCGTAGAGAAAGAGAAGTTACTTGAAGCTCGTGGTATGTGTGCCATGTTCCCAGCGAACAGCGTTGGTGATGATATTGAAGTGTATACCGATGAGTCTCGTACTGAAGTTCTAAAGGTTCTACATAACCTTCGTCAACAAACCGAAAAGCCAAAAGGCTTTAACTATTGTCTGTCTGATTACATTGCGCCAAAAGAGAGCGGTAAAGCGGACTGGATTGGTGGTTTTGCGGTGACCGGCGGTATTGGTGAGCGAGAACTGGCTGATGAATACAAAGCGAAAGGTGATGACTACAACGCAATCATGATTCAAGCGGTTGCTGACCGATTGGCTGAAGCGTTCGCGGAGTATCTGCATAAAGAAGTGAGAAAGGACATTTGGGGTTACTCGCCAGATGAGGACTTGTCTAACGACGATTTGATTCGAGAGAAATACCAAGGTATCCGTCCTGCTCCAGGTTATCCTGCTTGTCCAGAGCACACAGAGAAAGGCACATTGTGGGAGTTGATGGACGTTGAGAAGGCCATCGATATGTCCTTAACGTCTAGCTACGCGATGTGGCCAGGTGCTTCAGTATCAGGGATGTACTTCTCACACCCTGATGCTCGATACTTTGCGATAGCCCAGATTCAACAGGATCAAGTAGATAGCTATGCCGACCGTAAAGGCTGGGATATGTTGGAAGCTGAGAAGTGGTTAGGGCCAAATATTAACTAGTTATTAAATCAGCGAGTTATTCGTAAAACTAGAAAGAGAAAGGGTTGCTTAATCGCAACCCTTTTTGTATTTGTGATTTGGTTAACTTAACCCAATCTCTTCATTGCCTTCTTATTCAAAAAGCTCTTGATGCAGTTTTTGAATTGCTAGCTTAGATACAGGTTCATCCAACAAGAAGCACAGATTGTGTGGGCTTGCTCCGTAACAAATCATACGTAGGTTGAAATCTTCTAGAGTGCCGAATACCTGCTTTGCATAGCCTTTGCTTTCGCTCATGTTGTTACCAATAAGAGCAACCAGGCATAGGTCATGCTCAATATCGACAGAACACAGTTCTTCAAGCTCAATACGCGCTGCTTCTGGTAATTCAGGAGCCCCACCTGATGTGTCTGTTTGATCCAGCGTAAGTGAAACGCTGATCTCTGATGTAGTGATAAGATCGACAGAGATCTTATGTGTAGCAAGGATCTCGAATACTTTCGCAAGGAAACCGTAAGCATGGAACATATTAGCGCTACGCAGCGTAACCATGGTTTGGTTGCAGCGAAGGGCAAGGGCTCTAAACAGAGGAGAGCTCTCAACTTCTTGACGAATCCAAGTGCCACCTAACTCTGGTGCTTTAGAAGATCCAACAAATACTGGGATTTGGTGGCGTAGTGCGGGTACTAGAGTCGATGGGTGCAAGATCTTCGCACCAAAGTTTGCCATTTCCGATGCTTCACTGAAGCTGATCTCTGGGATAGGAGAAGCTTTCGGTGCGATGCGTGGATCGGTAGTGTAGATCCCCGGAACATCCGTCCAAATTTCTAAGCCAATCGCTTGTACTGATTCGGCAATCAGTGCAGCCGAATAATCACTGCCTCCGCGACCTAAAGTCGTGGTATTGCCTTCACTATCAGCGCCGATAAAACCTTGAGTAACGACAACTTGCTGTTGGCAAAGTGGCATAAGTTTTTCTTGTGCTAGAGCGGAAATATCTTTTAGTTGAGGTTCTGCTTTGCCGAAGTCATCATTAGTGCGCATCACTTCTCTGATATCAAAGCGAACTGCAGGTGTGCCTCGTTCACGAATGATCTGAGCCAAGATGTGTGTCGACATCAACTCGCCACATGCGACAAGGTGATCAGTCAGTTTGGTACTGGTTTGAAATGATGCCGCTTCTGCTGCGCTCGCAATGTCATCAAGAATGCTGTGAACTTCTTTTTCGATGCTGACTGAGTCTGCCAGTTGGCCAAGAATTGCGTGATGAATGTCCGCTAATTGAGCCATCAATTCCTGACGACGAGCTTTATCTTGAACGCCATTCGCAAGTTCAACGAGCAAATTGGTCACACCAGAACACGCAGAACTTACGACTAACTTGGTATTTGAGTTGTTTTCAATAATGGCAGCACAACGGCTCATTGCTTCAAAGTTGGCAACACTTGTACCACCAAACTTAGCGACATTAAAAGAACCAGCTACATTAGATGCACTCACGATATATCTCCCACGACTTCCTAAAATAAAATTACGGTTGGGTAATCCAACGTCCGATGTTTTTCGAAGAGAGTTTTAGAGCAAAAAGAGAGGAATTATTAGAATAGTAACCTCAGAAGCTCTTCACCATATAGAAATGGCGACAGTTGACGGGATTCAGCCCGCTCAACCGATAATAAAGGTCCTGCATCCTTTTATTATCTCGGCACTGCTCCCCATAAATGTTTTGTATTGGAAATGCGGTTCCACAAAACACCTGCCTGGGCAGTGCTCCTCTTCTGCTAGATAGCCATTTCATTGAACGTGTTTGCGGTAACAATGTCAATCCGTAACTTGAGATAATTGAAAAATAATTTTAACAATTATGTGACAGTGGTTTGACCTCAATACTTATGGCTAATTGCTGAGGTACTCAATTTGCTTTAGGGTGGATTGTTCACAACATTAACGTAAGGGATGTACATGTCTAATTTAACACTCACTACTGCTATCGATAGCTTTTATCCACCACACCGAACGTTAATGGGACCAGGTCCTTCTGATATCTCACCTCAGGTACTGCAGGCTCTAAGCCGTCCGACGATTGGTCACTTAGATCCGCTTTTTATTGCGATGATGGATGAGCTTAAACAGCTTCTTAAATACGCTTTTCAGACTGAAAACGAATTTACGATTGCCGTTTCTGCACCGGGCAGTGCGGGTATGGAGACCTGTTTTGTTAACTTGATTGAGCCTGGTGAAAAGGTGATTGTTTGTCGTAACGGTGTCTTCGGTGAGCGTATGCGAGAAAACGTGGTGCGCTGTGGTGGCGAAGCGATCCTTGTTGATGATGAGTGGGGCAAGCCCGTTTCAGTTGAAAAAGTAGAACAAGCACTATCGGACAACCCTGACGCTGTTGCGGTTGCTTTTGTGCATGCAGAGACATCAACCGGGGCGCTATCTGATGCTCAAGCTATCTCAGCTATCGCTCGTCAGTTTGATGCGTTAACGATTGTTGATGCAGTGACATCACTAGGTGGTGTGCCATTGCTGGTTGATGAGTGGCAGCTTGATGCGGTTTATTCTGGAAGCCAAAAGTGTTTGTCTTGTGTGCCGGGTCTATCTCCGGTGACTTTCTCTCAGCGTGCCGTTGATAAAATGAAATCGCGCCAGTCACCTGTGCAAAGTTGGTTCTTAGATCAAAGCCTAGTATTAGGTTATTGGAGCGGTGAAGGTAAGCGTAGTTATCACCATACTGCACCCGTAAATAGCCTCTATGCACTGCACGAGTCTCTCGTGCTATTGAAAAACGAAGGTCTAGATAATGCTTGGTCTCGTCATCATGCGATGCATCAAGAGCTTAAAGATGGCGTAGAAGCACTAGGGTTAAAGTTTGTGGTTGATGAAGAGAGTCGCTTACCGCAGCTTAACGCACTTTATTTCCCTGAAGGAATTGATGAAGCTAAGATCAGAACGCAACTTTTAGAAGAGTATAATCTTGAAATTGGTGCAGGGCTGGGTTCTTTGGCTGGTAAGGCGTGGCGCATCGGCCTAATGGGTTACGGTGCTCGTAAAGAGAATGTTGCGCTGTGCCTCAAAGCGCTAAAAGATGTTCTGAAATAGTAGCGGCAATGAACTGAAATTAAAAAGAAAAGCGCCCGAGAGATCGGGCGCTTTTTTGTGTCAAACCGAAAGGTCAAAAATGGTGCATCAGTTCCGAATTCTAAACATCACTCAGCAGATGAAACGGTATCTTCTGCTTGTGACACTTTCTTATACTGAACCTTTGAAAAGTCTCTATCTGGGAACAAGAAGCTTGCTTCACTACGAATTTGTTCCGCCTTGCTGTGATCCCCCAATCCTTGATAAGCAAGAATAAGGTTGCTGTAAAAAGCCGGCCTAGGCTTACTCTTGATGATCTCTAACGACCAGTCGATGTAAGGCTGGATAAGGCTCGGGTCTGCTTTATAGAGACCAATATTAAGGTACGTGCTGTATACGTCCCAATCATAGCGATCCTTCCAGACTACGGGGTTGGTTACCTGCTTCAGAATGTCTGGGTTTTTAGGCTTAGACAGTTCAAATTGGGTCAGGACATAGTTGGTATGCAGAGCGCTCAACATATAAAAACTGACCAAGATAGGTATTACTAAGCTCGATACTCGAAACAAGGTTTTACTGATGATACTGAACGGCTGTTGATAGTGTCGGGAAGAGCGTTGATCGACCCAGTAAATCAATATAATGAATGTTATCCAATGAATCGCCGAATGATAGAAAGGATACTCGAGTTGAGAGTGCAAAAGGATTGGAATGAATAATGCGAGCAGAGCTAGACGCGTTCCCTTTGCAGAACTTGCTATGCGTGACATAACCAATATTGCAGCAATTAAGATTCCGATGATTGGTACTATGCCCCCTTCAACTCCCCAAAATAGGAACTCATTGTGAGGGTGATCCATTGAAGGAAGGCCGGGATGATAGTTCGAGTTGAGTTGATGTTGGCGAGCCGTATACAAGGTGTACTCAGATTCAAATTTCCCGTAACCATAACCGGTAAATGGCTTTTCGATCATCATATCTAGAGCTTGTGGAAAGGTATAAGCTCGTGGGCTTTCTAGATTCGCCTTCTTGCTAGCGATACTGTCTGTAGCGCTCAAGTTAATAACCGTAAACGCAACAGCGGTACCAGCCACTACAGATATACACCATCCGTAAAAGCGTTTTTTTGTCGAGAACTTGTAAAGATAAGGCAGGATACATATCAATCCAATTCCAGCCGCAAGCCAACCAGTACGAGAAGCGATGATAATCAACAGGGGTACGGTTAAGGTTGGGGTTAGATAAAGTAAAATGGACTCACTGATCTTATGGTTATATTTGGCGGGCTGCCTTGCTAAAAGATAAGCTGAAAGCACAAAGCCCGTAGCAAGGAAGCTTGCCATTACATTCGGTTGTTGGAATATCCCATATGGTCGGTTTGCCGCTGTGTTGTAGCCAAATAGGTTGCCAGGCTCTAAGAAGAAATATTGCACATAGCCAAATAGTGCTTGTATGACAACAGCAAGCACAATGAACCACAACATGCGCTGCTTGTGCTTATTGCTGAATTTAAATTGCTGCAGCACGAAGAATAATGCAAAGCCCGCCCACAATCCAAGCAAGCGTCCTGAAGCTCCTTGAGGAGCTGCATTGCTGTATAAAATGGGTAGTGTGAGTATGATGCAGCTTATCAACAAGCCAATCGTTAATTTTGAATACTTAAGTACTCGGTTGGTAGCGAGTTGGTAAAAGCCAATTGCTAGCGTGAAGCTTAGCGCCAGCCAAGTTGTTGGGTTAAATGATAACGCAAGCCCCGAGCCTCCAGGGTTAGGCATGAAAAAATGCATGGCTAACAAGAATACAACAGCTAAAGAAGCCAGAAATGCTTTGTTGAGTGGTAGCTGAGTGACCTGATTTTCTAGCTGGGTACCGCTAGTGTGTATTGTTGCCATAAATCCCTAACCTTATAAAAACAGAGCTTGTTCCTTCTGAAACAAGCTCTGTTACTTTAACATTTTTCTGTCTGCTCGCAGGGCGCTATTTTACACCTACTTCAAATTTAACATAGGCTTAAGGAAGCGAGCGGTGTGTGAACCTTCGACTAAAGCCACATCTTCAGGTGTACCTTCTGCAACAATCTCGCCACCACCTTGACCACCTTCTGGGCCAAGATCTAGGATCCAGTCTGCTGTTTTAACGACATCTAGGTTGTGCTCAATCACGACAACCGTATTACCGTGATCACGCAACCTATGTAGTACTGTTAACAGCTGCTGAATATCGTGGAAATGAAGACCTGTTGTTGGTTCATCGAGAATGTACAAGGTTTTACCTGTGTCTCGCTTCGATAGCTCACGCGCCAATTTAACACGCTGCGCTTCACCACCAGATAAGGTTGTCGCTGCTTGCCCTAAGCGAATGTAAGATAGACCCACGTCCATGAGTGTTTGCAGTTTACGAGCAATCACTGGAACCGGATTGAAGAACTCACGCGCATCTTCTACGGTCATTTCAAGGACTTCGTCAATGGTTTTGCCCTTGTAACGAACTTCTAGTGTTTCACGGTTGTAGCGTTTACCTTTACACACATCACACGGTACATACACATCTGGCAAGAAGTGCATCTCTACTTTGATTACGCCATCACCCTGACAAGCCTCACAACGACCACCACGCACGTTAAAGCTAAATCGACCTGGTTTATAACCACGAGATCGTGACTCTTGTGTGCCTGCGAATAATTCACGGATAGGTGTGAAGATCCCTGTGTAGGTTGCAGGGTTTGACCTTGGTGTACGACCGATAGGGCTTTGATCTATGTCGATCACCTTATCAAAATGTTCTAATCCTTTAATCTTTTTGTGTTGTGCAGGAACAGCAGTCGTGGCCCCGTTTAATTGAGTGTGGGCGACTTTGAAGAAGGTGTCATTGATTAGTGTTGATTTACCTGAACCTGATACACCCGTAATACAACTGAATAAGCCTACAGGAATTGTCGCGGTGACATTCTTTAGGTTGTTCCCCGTTGCGCCTACGATCTCTACGACCTTTTTCTTGTCGATAGGTGTTCTCTTTTCTGGCACTGCAATTTCTTTGGCGCCGCTCAGGTATTGGCCTGTCAAAGAGTTCGGGTTTTCGATGATGTCTTGCATGGTGCCTTCTGCTACCACGTGTCCACCATGCACACCTGCACCTGGGCCGATATCGATAACATGGTCAGCACAACGGATTGCGTCTTCATCATGTTCAACAACAAGCACCGTATTACCTAGATCTCTGAGGTGAACCAAAGTTTGCAGCAGACGTTCATTATCGCGCTGGTGGAGGCCAATCGATGGTTCATCCAGTACATACATAACGCCAACTAAACCGGCACCGATTTGGCTCGCCAAACGAATACGTTGCGCCTCACCACCAGACAGCGTCTCGGCACTGCGTGATAGGTTAAGGTAGTTTAAACCAACGTTGACTAAGAAATGCAGACGATCATTGATCTCTTTCATCACTTTATCTGCGATCTGCCCACGCTGACCGTCTAATTTCAATTCTTGGAAAAATTGTAGTGCGTCAGCAATGCTCAGTTCAACGATTTCCGGCAGTGTTGTATCACCAATGAAAACATTTCGAGCCTCTAATCTTAAGCGAGTACCATCACAGCTAGAACATGATTTGGTTGATATGTACTTGGCTAGATCTTCACGCACTGCGCTAGATTCAGTATCACGGTAACGGCGCTCTAGCGTATTTAAGATGCCTTCAAACGGATGACGCTTAACTCGAATATCTCCTCGGTCATTGATGTACTTGAATTCCACTTCAGTACGACCTGATCCTTTAAGAATGATCTCTTGAGTCTTTTTAGGCAGAGAATTAAGTGGCGCATACAAATCAAAACCATAATGTTCTGACAGCGATGTTAGCATCTGGAAATAGTAGTAGTTCTTTTGATCCCAACCTTTGATCGCACCTTCTGCGATACTTAGGTTCTCATCCAAAATCACTCGGCTTGGGTCAAAATACTGCTGAACCCCAAGACCATCACAAGTACCGCATGCCCCAGCTGGGTTATTGAAAGAGAATAGGCGAGGCTCTAGTTCCTGCATGCTGTAGCCACACTTTGGACAAGCGAAGTTAGCAGAGAATACGATCTCTTCTTGGTCTGTTTCATCCATCCAACCGACGACAGCGGTGCCGCCAGATAGCTCTAATGTGGTCTCGAATGACTCAGCTAAACGCTGTTGAAGATCAGGACGAACTTTGAATCTGTCTACCACAACTTCAATGGTGTGTTTCTTATGAAGTTCAAGTGCTGGTGGATCGGATAGATCACAGGTTTCACCATCAATGCGCGCACGGATAAAGCCTTGTGCCGCTAAGTTTTCCAGTGTTTTAACATGCTCACCTTTGCGTTCTTTGACGATAGGCGCCAGTAACATCATTTTTGAGCCAGCTGGTAGTTCAAGTACCTTATCCACCATTTGGCTGATAGTTTGCGCAGCTAGAGGGATGTTGTGATCTGGACAACGAGGTTCGCCAACTCGCGCATACAGTAACCTAAGGTAATCATAGACTTCAGTAATAGTACCGACGGTTGAGCGGGGGTTATGTGACGTCGATTTTTGCTCTATCGAGATAGCTGGAGATAAACCTTCAATGTGGTCTACATCGGGTTTTTCCATAAGAGATAGAAATTGGCGAGCGTAGGCAGACAAAGACTCAACATAGCGACGTTGTCCTTCTGCGTAGAGAGTATCAAACGCAAGTGACGACTTCCCTGAACCGGATAGTCCAGTGATAACCGTGAGTTTATCGCGGGGAATCGTTAGGTTAACGTCTTTGAGGTTATGCGTACGAGCGCCTCTAATTTCTATTTTATCCATCTCAATAGACCATGTAATTTTAAGTGGCTAAAGTATTACATAGAGTGAGATTTGTGCAAAGTTTTACTGGATAAAAAAACAGTAAAACAAAAAAGGGTGACTCATCGAGCCACCCTTTTACCATTCGAAACGCTAGTTATTAACCAGTCGTTATGCTTCTTTCTTGGTCGAGTGCTTACCTAGCTCGATTTGCTTTTGGTCTTTTTTGTATAGGTTTTCAAAGCAGTAGTTTGTTGCTTCGATGTAGCCTTCAACACTACCACAGTCAAAACGTTGGCCTTTAAATTTGTAAGCCAATACACAGCCCGCTTTTGCTTGTTTTAACAATGCATCGGTAATCTGGATCTCGCCGCCTTTACCTGGTTCTGTTTGCTCAATTAGTTCAAAGATATCTGGAGTCAGAATATAACGACCAATGATCGCTAGGTTGCTTGGAGCAGTACCTTGTTCTGGCTTTTCTACCATGTCATCAACACGAAAAAGATCATCTTTAATCATTTCGCCTGAGATAACACCGTACTTGTGAGTTTCTTCTTCAGGAACTTCTTGTACAGCAACAATAGAACAGCGGAACTGTTTGTATAGCGCAACCATTTGAGCCAATACACCTTGTTGCTCGTTAACACAAAGGTCATCGGCAAGTACAACGGCGAATGGTTCATCACCTACAAGTTCGCGACCCGTCAAGATAGCGTGGCCAAGGCCTTTCATCTCACGTTGACGAATGTAGGTGAAGTTTGCTGCTTCAATCGTTTCACGGATATTAACCAATAGGTCTTCTTTATTGGTGCCGCTAATCTGGTGCTCAAGCTCGTAGTTCTTATCAAAGTGATCCATCAGTGAATGTTTACCACGGCCAGTAACGATACACATTCCATCCATACCAGCTTCGATAGCTTCCTCTACACCGTATTCAATCAGAGGCTTGTTTACTACAGGCATCATTTCTTTAGGCATTGACTTAGTTGCAGGTAAAAAACGTGTACCGTAGCCAGCTGCCGGGAAAAGGCACTTTTTGATCATGATAAGACCCTTTATCTATAATAATTATTGATTCAACCTGAGTGGTTGATATTTCTGAGGGCAACTCTAGCACAAGTTATGTCGAAAATTCAGTAACAATAGCTATGGTTTTCTAGAGCTTCCCTCAAAATTATCGTCAGACTAAGAGGCGGATCGATTATGCAAGCAGATTCTGGTTTGCCCATGCAATCGCTTGAACTCTATTTTTGACCGCCAACTTACGGAATATCTGATAAAGGTGAGATTTAACCGTGAACTCACTAATAAACAAGTCATCGGCGATTTGTGTGTTTGAAGACCCTGATTGAAGACAGCGAATCACCTGGATCTCACGAATGGTTAAATCAACATTGGTTGGTGTCGTGTTGGTATTGACCATATTGCGATAATAAAACAACAGTTGATTGGTTACCTTCCTTGGCAGCCAGTTATCGCCATCAATGACTTCTTGAAGACCACGAGCAATCTTGTCCTTTTGTTCAGTGTTGTAAAAGAGTCCTTTTAGTACCCCATAGGTAAGAAGCTCTGAGGTTGGAAGTTGCTGGGGGACATTGAATAAAATGATTTCGTGATTTTTCCACATAACAGTCAGGTTAGGACAAATAACCAGTAGTTGTGGTACCTCTCTGTAATCGACGAGTAAGATCCGGTTACTCTGCTTTCTATCAACTAGCATTAATTCGTCGGGTGTCATTTTGTAGAGAATAATAGATAAGTGCTTTTCTATCTCTTTTACATGTAGATAGGTATCGTTTGGGTCGATGCACAGAAAATGCAAAGTGCGAGCGTATCTTGATTTTCTCATTGAAACGTCCTGTTTGAGTGGGATTAGATTCCACGTTGTCATGCAGGCTTTAGCTTCTCTAGCGTCTTGATAGTGACTTGCGTTGAATATCAATTATCAAAGTAAATGAGTGGTTTGTAAGTGGAGAAAAAAGCAACATCGCTCTGAATATCATGATTTGTTACGTTTTTATTCTTTGTAGTGGAGTGAGAATAGGAAGCGATTTATCACAGCAGAAAAGCATGCTATTCTTGTGCGCTAAAAATTTTCTGAGACTATGAATTTAGACGGAGCAAATCATGGCTAGCCGTGGAGTTAACAAAGTTATATTAGTGGGTAACCTAGGTAATGACCCTGAAATTCGTTACATGCCAAATGGCGGCGCAGTAGCGAACATTACCATTGCAACGTCAGAGTCATGGCGTGATAAAGCAACTGGCGAGCAACGTGAAAAAACAGAATGGCACCGTGTTGCTCTGTTTGGCAAGCTTGCGGAAGTTGCTGGTGAGTACCTACGTAAAGGTTCTCAAGTTTACATTGAAGGTCAACTTCAAACACGTAAATGGCAAGATCAAAGCGGTCAAGATCGCTACACAACTGAAGTGGTTGTTCAAGGCTTCAATGGTGTAATGCAAATGCTTGGCGGCCGTGCTCAAGGTGGTGCTCCTGCTCAAGGTGGTGCTCCTGCTCAAGGTGGCATGGGTAACAACCAACAGCAAGGTGGTTGGGGTCAGCCACAGCAGCCACAACAACAGCAGCAACAATATAGTGCTCCAGCTCAACAGCAGCCGAAAGCACCTCAACAAGCTCCTCAGCAGGCTCAACCTCAATATAATGAGCCGCCAATGGATTTTGATGATGACATCCCATTTTAAGCTCTGTTTTTAATATATTATAAAGACAGTATTAAATTGGAAAAAGCCGCGTTCATCGCGGCTTTTTGTTACCTACAATTCTTAACGCTTTATTTACAACGTCAATTTATAGTATAAGTAGCAATACGGTATAATGTGAGTTGAAAAGGATTTCGTTATTCATGAGATATACCCCGACACTAAAATTGAGCACCCGATTGGTCGCATTTGTCACAGTGATAGTGATCAGCGCGATGTTCATTCTTTTTATTGGTGGCACACTTTCCTTTAAGCGTATTGGACAGGAATATTTAGACCATTATTTGGTTGGTATTGTCGACGTTGTAGATAAAGAGATGGAAGATCCCGACGCCGCGTATTCAATGCAGCGTTGGATGCCTAAAATGTTGCAGGCGAGCAATATTGTTGAGATGAAACTCTCGAACAAGACTGGCATCGTCTATCGTTTCAAAGATACCTCCCCACAAATTGATCCCAATCGTCTTTATGAGAAAAGCTTCATTTTAGAGCGTAATGAAGGGTATCGAATCGAATTTAAAGCACTCCCTCCTTATATTGGCTACAACTACTCAATGGAAGCGATGTGGTCAATTACTTTGGCTGTCGCATTGGTCTTGTTCTGTCTGGCTCGCGGTGTTCGTTGGTTGAAAGAGCAACTCATGGGTTCTGAGATCTTAGAAGAGCGAGGAAGAATGATCCTTGCTGGACAGGTTGAACCTCACGCAAAGGGGGATGAGCGTGAATGGCCTTATACGGCAAGTGAAGCCTTAGATGTATTGATTGAAGAGCTACAAGATGCTCGTCAAGAGCGAAGTCGCTTTGATACCTTTATTCGTACCCATACCTTCCTAGATAAACTCACGGGCACGGCAAACCGAGTTTTATTTGATAATAAACTGGAATCGGTACTGCATGAAAGTGGTGCTCGAGGTGGTGTGTTACTGATACGTATCGACGAATGGGAACAAGTTCGTGATGCTAACGACAAGCAAATCACTGACGGCTTTATTATTGAAGTCGGTGAAGTCTTATCGAATATCGTTCAGCGTTATCCAGATGTCATTTTTTCTCGCTATTACGAAGCGGACTTTGCTGTATTCATCCCTCACCAGGGTGCAAAAGATATTGCGACCTTGGCAGCTCAATGTTTAAGGCAGTTGGATAAACTAACCCCGCCAGAGCCTTTGGAATCCGAAAACTGGTGTCATATCGGTGTGACTATGTATACCGAAGGTGATCGTCACAGCCAGATCATGGATGAAACGGAAACGGCATTAAAGAGTGCTCAGTTAGAGCGTATAAATAACTGGAGCCGTTACCCGAAACAGAATAAGAATGAGTTGGATAGAGGCAGTGTTCGTTGGAGAACATTACTTGATAAAGCGCTGCTTCCTGAAAATTTAGTAATCTTTGCTCAGCGGTGTTATCTTATGCCGGAATCTGGTCAAGCTAATGAATTACATAGAGAAATATTTACTAGAATTCAGGATCCTGATAAAGGTTTATTGAAATCGTCTCGATTTATGCCTGCGGTAGAGCAAGTGGGTTATCAAGCTCAAATGGACCAATCGGTTCTAAAGGTTGTGTTGAAATCGCTGAAAGAATCAACTCAACCTATCAACTATTCGGTGAATCTGAATGTTACCCCGTTTGCTAATAAACAGCACTTTAAGTGGTTTAGGAGTGAGTTGTTACAGCTTTCTGCTCAGCACCGCTCTCAGCTTTCATTTGAGTTTCCAGAAGGGCACTTGATTGCTCATCTTGATTATATGAGACCGGTGGCAAAGATGCTGCGAGGTTTAGGGTGTAAAGTTGTGGTTGGCCAAGCGGGGCGAACCATTGTTAGTACTCACTATATAAAAGATTTAAAGGTTAATTACATTAAGCTTCATCGAAGCTTAATCAAGAAAATTGATCAAAGGCATGAGAACCAACTGTTTGTCCGAAGCTTAATTGGGGCGTGCGGTGACTCTCCAACCCAAGTTATTGCCGTTGGAGTCGAGACAAAACAAGAGAAGAATACCTTGATAGAGTTAGGCATTAACGGCTATCAAGGAAGATATTTCGACGAAGAACAACAAATTATCCCTTTGCCTAGTCAAGCTGAAAAGGCCGTGAAAGCGGAATCTGTTGTCAAAGTTGGACGAAGAAATCGATGGCGTAAGAGTAGTAGTTAAGAATGAATTTTAAAGCGATTTTAGACAAGATAAAGCCAACGAATAATAAAGGTAGCTCGCAAGTTGTCCTGCTGGGCAATGATGCCATTTATATTTCACCGACAGAACAAGAACCTCAAGTAACCAGCATTCCCGTGGTTAATGGGGACTGGGAGAGTGCGCTAAAAAAATCGCTTAGCAGTGAGGCGTTTGCCAGTAATCGTCTCCAGTTGGTTGTCTGTGCTAACTACTACCAAACCTATCAACTTGATAAACCGGACATTCCAGAGAGTGAATGGTCGGTTGCGTTGCCATTTTTACTCAAAGATCTCGTCTCTGAAAGGGTTACTGAGATCACGGCGAGTGCGGTCGCGCTTCCGACGTCGAACAAGCTGCAAGTGTATGTCTTGCCTAAAAAGCTGTTAGATAAGCTTTTAAATATTGCCAACTCGGTTCAGATCGAATTAGTTGGAGTAGCTCCTGAAGATGAAATCTGGGGTTACAGTGCTGGCGAGTTGTCTAACTTCATCCTTTTACAGCGCAGCGCTAATTCACACTTTAAGTTGGGTGCGTTTGTTGAAAATACCGTTTGTTTTCAAAGAACGATTCGCAGTGTTGTTCCACCTTTAACGGGTGTTGCGTCAAGTGCTCTGCAGTTAGATGGTCTCGCTTTAGAGCTTCAACGCTCGATTGATTACCTTTCTTCACAAATTAAAGGTACACAGCTTCACCAGCTGAAAATTTGCTGTGACGAAGAAGATGAAGCAGAGTTACAAAGTGCCTTAAATAGTACATTGAGCTCGACAGTTTCATTGTTGGTTGAAGATGAACGTGATAATTCAGAGAGTTTGTTGGTTAAACTCGCAGCTGAAAAAGAGACGTTTAAGGTTAATCTTTACCCTGAACATCTTAAGCCTAAAAAAGAATATTTTACGCTGACCAATGTTGTTGCGAGCTGGGGGCTAGTTTGTGTTTTATTGCTTGGTGGTTACTTCGCGATGCAGTACCAAGTATCTAATCTAGATAAAGAACTAACAGCCCTGCAACAAGACTCGAATCAACTTAACAAGCAAGTTAACCAATTGAATAGTAAGTTAACTCAACACAAACCGTCCCCAGAGAAAGTGGCGGCCGTTGCGCGTCTCAAACGTGAGACTCAAGCAAAAAAAGAGGCTTTGAAGGCGGTCGGGCAATACGACGAATCCCAACAAGTCGGGTATTCTGGCGTCATGAATTCCTTAGCTAAACTAGGCCGAAATGACATCTCTCTTTCGCACATCTACATGACCCACGATACTTTAGATCTTAGTGGCTTGGCTCGTAACGCAAATGTCGTTCCTAACTGGATTGGTCAGTTTAAAAGTGAGCTTAATTTAGTTGGACGTGCTTTTGAAAAACTAAAAATAGGTCGTAATGATAAGGATGTGGTGACGTTTGAGTTAAGTACTCGTCGGGAGAGTAAATAATGCAGCAGTGGAATCAACTTAGCGATAAGTTTCTTGCATTGAGCCAAAGAGAAAAATGGCTACTTTTCGTGTGTGGTTTTGTTGGCCTATCCATGTTGTTGTTTACCTTATTGGTAGAGCCCGCGTATCTCGACTTACAAGCGAAAAATGCTAAGGCGACCAGCCTGACTCAATCAAACCAAAGGCAGCAAGGTGAGTTACTTGTTCTACAAGCTAAGTTAAACAAAGACCCAGATAAAGAAATTAACCTCGAATACAAGAAACTAATGCGAGAGAGCCAAGATCTTTCATTGCAGCTTTCAGAAATTGTCGACGGGTTGATTACGCCTTCTCAAATGTCGCAATTATTGGAGAGTGTTCTTAATGCCGGCAATGGGCTTAAGCTTGAATCGCTAGAGTCGTTAAAACCAGAGGCGATTTCGAACAATAAAGAAACCAGTGAATATTCAGGCTACTTTCTTCACCCTGTGAGAATGGAACTAACAGGTAGTTACTTTGATATTTCAGCTTACCTTCAAGCACTTGAGTCTCTTCCTGTTAGCTATTACTGGCGCACATTTGAATACACGGTAGAGGAATATCCTAAAGCTCGACTGGTGTTCGAGGTTTATACATTAGGTACCAGACAGGAGTTTATCGGTGGTTAGAACTCTTTTGTTGTTTCTGCTGTTTAGCAGTTCCGTGGTGTGGGCTGAGCAAGATCCAACGGCGCCATTAGGCTGGCTTTCACCTCAACAGAAAACGGCACCTGCTAAGAAAGCACCAACTCGCTATCGCTTACCTTCTTTAGAAAGCATCGTGTGTAAGGGAGATACGCCTTGCTATGCGATTATGAATGGTCAGATTCTCGGCCAAGGGGAAACGATCAGAGGGTACCGAGTTAAGAACATAGATCCAGAATACGTCACTCTGCAGAGAAGCTCTAAGCAGTGGAAATTAGAGATGTTCTCTTTAGATGTTAAGAATAATTAAGGTTAGAGTGAAGACATGCGTAAACTTGTAGTTGCAATCCTAGTGTCATCTTTGGTCGGCTGTTCGATGGGGCATAGAGATCCTGTTGAGATTAAAGAATCTTTAAACGAATCAATTAATGAAGCCAATAGCAGAGCGCTTCATGAGCTGCCTTCGTCGGTACAAGATGACCTTATGCCTCAGCTTAGTTCTGACTCTATGTCTCCGGGGATGGAAACGGTTAAGCGTTTTCGTATTCAGGCAAAAGGTGTTGAAGCGAGAACCTTTTTTGCAAGCTTAGTGAAAGGTACTGAGTATAGTGCTGCTATTCATCCAAGTGTTTCTGGAAAGCTCACTTTTAATTTAACCGATGTGACGTTAGATGAAGTGCTGGCTGTTGCTCAGGACATGTATGGCTACGATATTGAAAAGCGTGGAAAAGTCATTCAGGTTTACCCTGCAGGTTTACGTACAGTAACGATTCCTGTTGATTACTTACAAGTTAAACGTTCTGGTCGCTCATTAACGACGATCACGACAGGGACTATCACGACTTCTGATTCAAACTCGTCGAGCTCTTCCAGTTCCAATTCAAATTCGTCGAATTCATCCAACTCTTCTAACTCATCAAACTCGACATCGAACGGTGGTACAGAGATTGAAACGACCTCTGAAAGTGACTTTTGGCCACAACTTGAAGCCGCCGTTGCTCACTTAATTGGTTCTGGTGATGGACAGAGCGTCGTTGTTACCCCGCAAGCCAGTGTGATTACTGTGCGTGCTTATCCTGATGAAATCCGTGAAGTTCGTGAGTTCTTAGGCATTTCTCAGAAGCGCTTACAACGCCAAGTGATCTTGGAAGCAAAGATCATGGAAGTGACTTTGAGTGATGGCTACCAGCAGGGTATTAACTGGACCAAGATGTTCTCGTCAAATGGTACTAACTACACAATTGGCATGGGCTCTATTGTTAAAGATGCAGCCGGTACGATAATCCCAGGTACATTGCCAGGGATGGACCCAATTGGTGCAGCTTTAGGTGGTCAATCTAACCTAGTTGTTTCTGGTGGTAGCTTTGAAGCAGTATTAAGTTTCATGGATACACAGGGAGATTTGAACGTGCTGTCTAGCCCTCGAGTGACAGCTGCGAATAACCAAAAAGCGGTTATTAAAGTCGGTACTGATGAATATTATGTAACTGATTTATCAAGTGCGGTTGGTAGTGGCGATAACGCGAATGTCGCTCCTGAGGTTGAATTAACCCCGTTTTTCTCTGGTATCTCTTTGGACGTGACACCTCAGATCGATGATAAAGGCAGTGTGTTTTTACATGTCCACCCGGCAGTTATTGAGGTGGATGAAGAAGTCAAAGAGCTTAACTTGGGTTCAACAACGGGGGTCGTGACGCTTCCTTTGGCAAAAAGCTCCATTCGTGAGTCTGACTCAGTGATTCGTGCTCAAGATGGTGATGTTGTGGTTATTGGTGGCTTGATGAAATCAAATACCAGCGATGTAACCTCTAAAGTTCCATTCCTTGGTGATATTCCAGCCCTCGGCCATTTATTCCGTAATACCAGTCAGTTGACGCAAAAAACTGAGCTTGTGATCTTGCTTAAACCGACAATCGTCGGTGTGAACACATGGCAAACAGAGTTAGAGCGTTCTCGAGATCTGCTTCAACAGTGGTTCCCAGATGATGAAGAGTAGTTACTTACTTTTTCAATGTAGATTGGCAGTATCTAACTAAGCTAGGTTACTTATGTATCAAGCTCATTTTGGTTTTGAACAACTGCCATTTACCTTAACGCCGAATACCGATTTTTTTTATGGTTTAGCGCCTCACTTTGAAGCGATTCAGACGGTAATATCGGCGTTAGAAATGGGCGAGGGCGTGATTAAGGTCACCGGAGAGGTCGGTACTGGAAAAACCATGGTTTGCCGGATGCTGGTCAATCACCTAAATGATTGCACAGCTCTAATTTACCTGCCAAATCCTGTGCTCTCAGGTGCAGACTTACGCCAAGCCGTTGCTAAAGAGCTCGGTTTGACTATCGACAGTGAAGCAACCTTGGTTGACAACATTCAGCATAAGCTCATTGAATTGCACAATTCGGGTTTAAGAGTGGTGGCAATTCTTGATGAAGCTCAGGCTCTATCGGATGAAGCTCTCGAAACACTAAGGCTGTTTGGCAACCTTGAAACAGAAGATAAGAAGCTGCTGCAGATTGTTTTATTGGGGCAGCCTGAGCTGGATGCTCGACTAGAGGCTTACCATCTCAGACAGTTTCGCCAAAGAATCACGTTTAGCTCAACTTTGAGGCCGCTGACTCTCGATGAAACGGTGGCGTATATTGATAACCGGATCGCTAAATCTGGTGGTAATCCTGAGTTGTTCAGTTTGAATCAAAAAAAGGCGATTTGTCGATCGTCGTTAGGTATCCCTAGATTGATCAATCAACTTTGTCATAAGGCTCTATTGCTTTCGTTCAGTGAAGATAAGAAAAGTATCGACAACCAGCATCTGTTTTCCGCTATGCATGAAACATACGATGTGTGTAAGCCTAAATTTAAAACGCCAATACTGTGGGGTTGGAATTAATTATGAGCGTCATTAACAACGCCTTGTCTGAATTGGCAAAGAAAAAATCAGCGACTTCGATTGAAGCGGCAGTCGTACCTAAAGTAAAAACACGTTCCCCATTGGTTTGGGTCACAGCAGGTTTTACTCTGAGTTTAGCAATGGGCGGTTGGGCGATATCGCAAGGTCCAGTGATTGAGCAGCCTATTGTTGAACAGTCAATCTCAACTCGAGATCTACAGGTTCAGGTTTCTGTCGTTGATGATTCAAATGGTATTCAGGAAGCAGTTCAACCTATCTCATCACCAACTACGAAATTGGTGACACTAGACACTGCCAGCTTTTCAACAGAAAACACTGCGATGGTAAAAAGCGTTCAAGCTAAGCCAGTCGTATCTGAACCGGTTGCAGCGTCTATCCCACAGCCGACAAAACAGCAAGCATCAACGAAATCTCTAAGCGCGCCTCAAACGACTAAGACTGAAATTCCTCAGCCGACTTATGTTGCTAATGTGGCAAAAACAGATTCAGCCTCAGCCTCTATCTCTAATGGGTCAGTAACTTCTGGTGGTTCAGGAAATAACGGAATGTTGATCGAACAGGTTGAGTTAACACCTGCGCAGTTATCTGTGAATGCACAAGGGCGTGCTCAAAAAGCGCTTGATGCGAATGATCTTACTGGTGCTCTGAAAGGCTACACTGAAGCTCTACGTTATACGCCACGAAATGAAGATGTTCGTCAGAAACTCGCGATTCTCTATTTTGGTAAGGGTGATACACGTAAAGCGTACGAGCTGTTTCAGTCAGGGATTAAGCTTAATATTAACAGCGAAAAGCTACGCTTGGGCCTATCTAAGCTTTTGGTTAAAGCAAACCAAGCAGAAGCGGCTTTAAGTCCATTAATACATTTACCGCCGAACCCTACACAAGATTATCTAGCTATGCGTGCAGCATTGAGTCAAAAGTCTCAGCAAGAAGAAGTGGCCTTGGAAAGTTACCAAAAGTTGGTTGAGATTGATTCAGATAATGCTCGCTGGTGGTTAGGCTTAGCGATCCAGCAAGAACGTCAGCTCGATTTCGTAGCAGCTAAAGCGTCATACCAAGGTGCGTTAACCAGAGTAGGTATCTCATCTCAATCACAAAGCTTTGTGCGTGACAGGTTAAAAATACTCAATGCTTTAGAGGAGAGCGGCGATGCAAATTAGATTAAGAAAAAGGCTTGGTGATTTGCTTGTCGAAGAGGGCATTATCACGGAGACTCAAGTTGAGCAAGCACTGGCTGCTCAGAAAAGCACCGGTCGTAAGCTGGGTGATGCACTGATTGAACTTGGCTTCTTGTCAGAGCAACAGATGTTGAGTTTCTTGTCGCAGCAGTTAGCGATTCCTCTTATTGATCTAAGCCGAGCTGTTGTCGATGTCGAAGCGGTACAGCTTTTACCGGAAGTACATGCTCGTCGCCTTCGTGCATTGGTGATTGGACGCCAAGGTGACACTTTGCGTGTTGCAATGAGCGACCCTGCCGACCTGTTTGCCCAAGAATCTTTGCTTGGTCAGTTAGGAGATTACGCACTTGAATTCGTTGTCGCTCCAGAGAGGCAATTAGTTGATGGCTTCGATCGCTATTACCGAAGAACTAAAGAGATCGCCTCATTTGCTGAGCAGCTTCACGCTGAACACCAAGTTAATGATGCCTTTGATTTCGATATCGCTGAAGAAGACAGTGACGAAGTTACAGTAGTAAAGCTAATTAACTCGTTATTTGAAGATGCAATCCAAGTCGGCGCTTCTGATATCCATATAGAGCCAGACTCAAACGTACTGCGTCTTCGTCAGCGTATTGATGGTGTGCTGCATGAAACATTGCTGAACGAAGTGAACATTGCTTCTGCACTTGTACTGCGCTTAAAGCTGATGGCAAACCTCGATATCTCAGAAAAACGTCTTCCTCAAGATGGTCGCTTTAATATCCGTGCTAAAGGTCAGTCGGTTGATATTCGTATGTCGACCATGCCAGTACAGCACGGTGAGTCTGTCGTGATGCGTCTGCTTAACCAATCTGCAGGACTACGTAAACTTGAAGCATCGGGTATACCGAGCGATCTGTTGGTTCGTCTTCGTCAACAGCTGCGCCGCCCGCACGGTATGATCTTGGTTACTGGGCCGACAGGTTCGGGTAAAACCACAACCCTGTATGGGGCATTAAGTGAGCTCAACGAACCGGGTAAAAAGATCATTACCGCGGAAGATCCGGTGGAATACCGTCTTCCTCGTGTGAACCAAGTTCAGGTAAACCCTAAGATCAATCTCGACTTCTCTACAGTCCTAAGAACCTTCTTGCGTCAGGATCCCGATATCATTCTTATTGGTGAGATGCGTGACCACGAAACGGTTGAGATTGGCTTGAGAGCCGCGCTGACTGGCCACTTAGTATTAAGCACCCTCCATACCAATGATGCGGTAGACAGTGCACTGCGCATGATGGATATGGGAGCACCAGGTTACTTGGTCGCGAGCGCTGTTCGAGCGGTCGTTGCACAGCGATTGGTTCGCAAAGTTTGTACCGATTGTAAGGTTGAGGATGAGTTAGATGAACCTCGTAAGCAATGGCTGAGCGTTCGTTTCCCTAACCAAGTGGGTGTGCCGTTTATGAAAGGCCGTGGCTGTCAGAACTGTAATTTAACCGGTTACCGTGGGCGTATTGGTGTATTTGAAATGTTGGAGCTAGAACAAAACATGATGGATGCACTAAGAGCGAATGATGCAGTTGGTTTTGCTCAAACGGCGAGACAGTCTGAAAACTACAAACCGTTATTGGCTTCTGCGATGGAACTGGCTCTGCAAGGTGTTGTGAGTCTCGATGAGATCATGCATCTTGGCGAAGGTGATGCTTCTGGTGCCACCGACCCAATTTATCTTTAGGGGTAGAGTGATATGCCAATGTATCGTTATGTAGGTCGCAGCTCTGATGGTAGCCAAGTGAGTGGTCAATTGGATGCGAATAACGAAGATCTCGCAGCTGAAAGCTTGATGAGCAAGGGGATCATTCCAACCTCTATCAAGCTAGGTAAAAGTGGTGGTTCAGTCTTAGATATGGATGTATCGAGCCTGTTCTCTCCGAGTGTACCATTAGAGGTGTTGGTTCTGTTTTGCCGACAGTTATACAGCTTAACCAAAGCGGGTGTACCACTTTTAAGGTCGATGAAAGGCCTTACTCAAAACTGTGAAAATAAGCAGTTGAAGGCTGCTCTCGAAGAAGTGGTTGCTGAGCTAACTAATGGCCGCGGATTAGCAGCATCGATGCAGATGCATCCCAAGGTATTTAGCCCATTGTTTGTGTCTATGATTGGGGTTGGTGAAAACACGGGTCGTTTAGATCAGGCTCTTCTGCAGTTGGCCGGGTACTATGAGCAGGAAGTTGAGACTCGCAAGCGAATCAAGACCGCGATGCGTTATCCAACGTTCGTGATTAGCTTTATTTTGATTGCGATGTTCATTCTTAACATCAAGGTGATTCCGCAGTTCTCTAGCATGTTTGCGCGCTTTGGCGTCGACTTGCCGCTACCGACTCGTATCTTGATTGGTATGTCGGAATTCTTTGTGAATTACTGGGGCTTAATGCTTGGCGTGATCTTTGGCCTTATTTTTGCGTTTAAAGCCTGGGTTAAAACAGACAAAGGCTTGGAGAAGTGGGATCGATTACGCTTAAAAATGCCGGTTATTGGCGGGGTAGTAAATAGAGCACTATTGTCACGCTTCTCACGTACGTTTGCTTTGATGCTAAAAGCGGGCGTGCCACTAAACCAATCGTTAGCTTTATCCGCTGAAGCTTTGGATAACCGTTTTCTAGAGTTGCGAGTTCAAGCCATGAAATCGGCTATTGAAGCGGGTAGTACGGTGTCATCTACTGCTATCAACAGCGAAATTTTCACACCGCTGGTGATACAAATGATTTCAGTTGGTGAAGAGACGGGTCGTATTGATGAGTTGCTGCTTGAAGTGGCTGATTTTTATGATCGCGAGGTCGATTACGATCTGAAAACTTTAACCGCCAGAATTGAGCCCATTTTGTTAACCATCGTTGCGGGCATGGTGCTGATTTTAGCACTAGGTATATTCTTGCCGATGTGGGGAATGTTGGATGCAATCAAAGGCTAGGGAATGCTAAATAACCTACAACGCTCACGTTTTGTTATTTGGACTGTGGTTATTCTTTTTCTTATTGTCGGTGTGCTTTCGGCATTTAAAACGGTAGAAGAAGAAGCGACTAATACGGCATTTATTGTGGCGAGCAAGCGGATTTTAGAACAAGCCAATTTGTTCAAACAGCAGTATTTGTTATCAGGCTCCGAGCAAAACAATGATCCGGAGCACCCCAAAAGTTATAGTCGAACAGGCTGGTTAAAACCGATTCAAGGTACGGAGCGAGACTGTAATTATTGGCTGGATCAATTGTATCCCCAAGGGAGCATTTTAGGGCTAAGATCTCCAAGTGTTGAAGATAAAAGTGATAACATACTGTTTCACTGCAGTTATCATTATACTGATAAGTATCAGTTAGATATATTGCTCGAAAAAGAAAGGTTTAGTGTAAAAGCCAATATTTTGGCTTTGTGAAAATATTGACAGTTTTTGTATGGTTTTATACGTGCGCGAATGTATAATGCGCGTTAATAATTAGATGAGTAGGTAGAAAATGCTTAAGAATCAAAAGGGTTTCTCCCTTGTCGAATTAGTGATAGTGATCGTGGTCGTTGGTTTATTGGCGGTTGCTGCATTACCTCGTTTTCTCGATGTAACTGATGAAGCCAAGAAATCAAGCATTGAAGGTGTCGCTGGTGGTTTTGCGACCGCTGTTTTGTCGGCAAGAGCACAGTGGGAAGCAGAAGCAAGACCGTCAGAGAAGATTGGTGTTGAGACATACAATACTGTAAATTATGATGGTGTTGATTTTTGGTTAACAAGATCAAAGAACAGTAGCAACGTCGATACTGACTTTCGAGATGGCTATCCGTGGACTCTGAACAATAATTCGAGCACCGCGCCACAAGATATTTCAGATGAAACATGTTCTGAACTGATGGAAAACTTGCTGCAAAATCCACCTAAAGTAGGTGCAGTGGCAGATGTCGCTAACGACTCAAATTACAAATATTCAGCGCAAGCGAATTCAGGTGATGCAACCTGTACTTACGTTCAATTAGAAGGTAGTACAGAGCATGAATTTGTTTACGAAATTAAAACTGGTCGTGTGACCGTAACTTTGCAGTAAGTCTGCGTAAAATTAAACATAGAGAGAGCTTAACTATGAAAAGACAAGGCGGTTTCACCCTAATCGAACTAGTGGTTGTAATTGTTATTCTAGGTATTCTTGCTGTAACTGCGGCACCACGTTTCCTAAACCTGCAAGGCGATGCTCGCGCTTCATCTTTGCAAGGCTTAAAAGGTGCCATGTCTGGTGCTGCAGGTATTGTTTATGGTAAAGCAGCAATTGAAGGTGTTGAAACCGCAGTATCTGGTTCTGTAGACGGTATAGCTGTTGCTTATGGTTACCCTGACGCTACTTTAGCTGGTATTGGCTTAGCTGTTGAAGGTTTAACGGCAGATTGGACTAATGATGTTTCAGGTGCAACGTTTGTATCTACATTCAAAGCCGATACTGTTACTGATGCCGCGTCTATTGTAGCAACCAATTGTTATGTTCAATATAATCAAGCGACTAGTACAGCTGTTGGAACAACAGCTTCCGCAGCTGTTGTTGATACTGGCTGTTAATTAAAGCAACAAATAAAAAAGGTCAGCATTGCTGACCTTTTTTCTATCCATAACACACAAATGTCATAACTATTCAGATACATAAGTTCATCAGTTTCGTTATCTTCTATAATCAATACTTGTTAGGTAGTCAGAGGATTATTATGTATAACAGTCGGATATCTAAAGGTTTTACTCTGGTAGAGCTGATCGTTGTTATCATTATTCTTGCTATCGTATCAATTACAGCTGCATCTCGTATGTCAGGCCGAAGTAGTTTTGAACTATTCGCTTTGCAAGATCAAGCCATCTCAGTTGTGAGGCAAGTTCAGTTGAATCGAATGCAATCTAACATGGATATGTCTGTGTCAGGTGCTGAAAGCTTACGTTTAGTGGCTGTGAACAATTGTATCGGTTCGCAATCTGCTTGTGACAACACATCTGCAACAAGAAGTGATGTTATTGCTAGTGATGATTATAGTTTCTCGTCTGTACCGACCTCTAGCTACACTTCTCCAATCGAATTCAACCTTTTAGGTAACCCTGAAAATACCGCCTCATCTGGTGTTCAAATTACCATCTCATCCAATAATAGTTCAGACAAGGCTTGGGTTTGTATCAATTCTCAAGGTTTTGTTTATCCAAGTAATCAGGTATGCCCATGAAGTACGTAAATAGTGGCTTTACGCTTATCGAGTCGATCATTGTTATTGTACTACTTGGTTTTGCAATGCTCGCATTTTCTACTTTTCTTGCACCACAATCCGCGCTTTCAGGGCAAGTGAATTATTCCAACCGAGCTTCAGCATTAGGTCAAAGTATTATGACTGATCTTTTAGCTCGAGATTACGGCTCGGTGAGCTCTGGTACTCCAATTGAAATCGGTAGCACTTATACTAATTTTGATGTGGACTTGGTTGTTGCCAACGATACACCAACTGCTTCGATGCAGAAATTTACGTTAACAATCACCGCAAGCAATAATCCTCCTATCACCTTAGTTTCTTACAGAGGGGAGTATTGATGAAGGGGAAAGGGTTTACGCTTATAGAGATGATTTTAGCTATTGTCATCTCAAGTATCGTCTTGCTTGGTGTCGCGAATTTTACTGAGCTTGGTATGAGAGGCTATTTTGGCTCTGTAGAACGCTTTCGACTGCAAACTGAAGCCAGGTTTGTATTGGAAAAGCTTTCTCGTGAAGTAAGGCATGCTGTTCCTAACTTGTTCCCTGCTTCTGTAAGTAGCGGTTGCGTATCATTTTATCCAATTGTTGACTCGGGTTTTTACGCTATATCAGGGGCAGACATTAATTTTCTAGTTAGTGACAGTGGAGCGACAAGCAGCTCATTACAATCTATGTCATTGGTTATAAACCCGACTAGGCCACATACGGATATCAACAACCTAAATAATATATACCCCCTTGATAGTGTGGTTCCTCCGAGCGCGTCCGCTGCCTATTTTTCTATTCCAAACGGAGCTAACACTCTTGTCAGTGAATCTGTAGGTAAAAGGCACTACATTTTTGACTCAAATAACCTTGTGGAGTATTGCCTTGCGAATAGTAATTTACTAACTCGTAATGGTGTCACAATAAGCGATCGAGTTATGAGTGAGAATAGTACTCTGAGTTATCAACCTGCGGATGTTCAGAGTAATGGTGTTGTTGAGTTGACTCTCGAGTTTGCAGAAAATAATGAGTCCACAGTGTTTGAGCAAGATATACAGGTGATTAATGTCCCGTAAAGCAAGCCAAAGAGGTAGTGCGCTAGTCATGGTCATCTTTGTTATCGTGGTGCTTGGTTTCTTAGCGACAAGTTTGAGTCGAACTAGTTGGTCAGATAATGATTCAAACACTCGAGTTGTACTTGGTACACAAGCTTGGTTACTCAGTCATTCTGTTAATGAGTATGTTATGACTCAGTTTTATCCGGATCCTGATCCTCAGGCTTCTTCTGCTGTTGCTAGTGTTTGTAGCAGTAACGATCTTCAGCCTGGTGGTGGGATCTTTACGGTAGCAAGCTCTATGGTTGATACGGCTTCGGTGAATTGCTCTCTTGAGCGAGTGCAGTGTTCCAATCGAGGAGAGCTTGATGGCTTTGTTTTCTATGTTCTAGAGTCTTCGGTAATTTGCGGTTCCGGTGTGAATAAAGTGCAGCGTAATCAAGAGCTTTGGGTGAAGGAGTAAATCATAATGGAAGTATGTAAATATATTTTAGTTGCTTATTTTACTCTATTTCCTTTATTCGTTTCGGCGTCGACTTGTAACGTAAATCCTAGTGGCGAATTTAAAATATCATTTGATATAACGTCTGCTCAGTTGCTTGAGTCAGTTACTGCAGAAAAAGAACCAGGAAACAATAATACGGAATATGTAATCTGGACTAATGATACCAGTGTACAAAATGTTGGTGATACTCCTTATATTCGGGACCCTAGCTATATGATGATGGGCGGGGATTATAGTGTCGAGATTATTTATCAACCGGGAGTTGGGGGGAATGCTGGAACTGCCGATTACTATGTTGATGATGGGCAGGGTTTTACTTTTTTAGGTAATTACGAAGCAGACTTCAAAGGTATTCATCCTCAAAGCGTAAATATAGATGGTGGAAACTCTTCAAATTTAGAATGTGATAGTTCAGATACTACCCCTCCACCTCTTTATTCAAGAGACGCTAAATTTCAATTTGGTGTCGTACAATGTACAGGCTCAGAATGTAAGATTCCGTTGAACAAATCTTTTACGAATACGCCACTTTTGTTCGTGATGCCTACTATTGCTTCTAATAATCCTGACTTAGATGCCCCTGCATCGTTAATGGTTACTAATGTAACTAAAACGGAAGCCACTATCGAGCAGGTAAAAGCGCCTAAAAACGGTTGGGGACCTGATTTAAACAGCCAACCAATGACAGAGGTAAGCTACCTTGCCATTGAACCCGGTGTTGCTGATTTTAATGGACATCAAGTAATTGCGGGTTACATAGAGACAGATGAAGCAAGTGCAAAGTTTGGTTCAAACGATAATGATAGAGTTCTCTACAGTGATTTTGGTGGAGGTACATTTTCTTCAAACCCAGTCGTGTTACATCAGATCCAAACTCGGAACAACAGTCCTAAATGGATGACATCTGGAAAGGTAAAAAGAACTAATGAGCGATCTTATGTCGATCTATTTTTAGAGCTTAGTGCCTCTCACAACAGTAATCTCGACTATGAAGATGAAAAAATAGCCTTTTTAGCGACATTGCCGACTAACTCTAACCTTGAGGTTGATGGGTATAAGGTTCAGTTTGCAAGAGGGTATGATACACCTAGTCAAAATGGTAATGATCCAATGTTAGATGGTTGTGAAGATAAATATGCCACAACCTCTCTCACTAATATTGACGGGATCATAGCTAATAAACAAGAGAGGGCTGGTGGACACGGAGGTTGGTTACGTCGATGTAACATTAACACGAACCAAGTTAGCTTTGTTGTTGATGAGGACTTTAGAGACCGCACGCATATACCTGAAGAGGTTGGTTACTTTGCTTTTGAAATGGAAGATGTTCCATTAGATATATGTGATGTTGCTCCATATGTGGTTCAGTCTTGGGGGGATAATAGTAGCTTATTATGGACTTCAAATACGGCCTCGATTCAGATTGAAGGTACCTACCAGTCTAGTGGGCAAGTAGGCATATGGGTTGACCCGACAAACCCAACCGTTAACCCAAAGACACAATGTGATGGCAAGGAGTGTGTAGAGAACTCATCGCTATATATAACTGAGCCTAATATTGTCGATCTAGATTTACCAACAGGTCAAAATGTGGATGCCGGTTGGCAAGAAATCAACTTGGTTAGCGGTAAGTATAATACAGTATCCGCTGGAGGTTCAGGTACGATTAACTTGACTGGGGATACCTATTATATTGAGCATTTGATTGTAGGTGCTAGTGGTAAAATAATATTATCTCAAGATACTAAAATCTATGTGAATAGTTTTGAATTGTCGGGGACTGGGCAGGTCATCAATAACGATTTTAAACTATCTATATGGGCTGAAAATTATAAAGGTCATAATGCGTTAGTCCAAGTAGAAAGGAATTTGAATGCGCTTATTTTTAGTCGTGATAAAGTCCTTGTTACTGGTGGTAACGGCCTTATAAATGGTCGAGTAACTGCGAAAAATATAGAATTACGACCTGATGGGAAAATTATTGATAATGGCCAGTTTTGTCCTGTGCAACCATCAGATTATCAATTGGATTTGACGCCTAACAAAGACTTCTCTCTATTGTGTGAAACTCCACAAGTGACGGTCACCATAACTGATTCTCAAGGGAATCCAGCCACTGAGCAAGTTGAAGTTTATATTACGACACCTACCGGCATAACCGTTGATAGTGTTATTGAGGGACGCCATAACGGTGGCAACTCTTATTCGACAAATTTATCTGGGATATTAACACTCGGTTTGGATGCTGACTCAATTGGTACTTATAAAATTGAGGCTGAACTGGCGTCAGACTCCAATCAAAGTGACTCTGGCGACTTTTTAGTATCGCTATACAAGTTTGAAGCGAGCGATATATATGCTGTAGCCGGTCTGGCTGCGAGCTTTGACCTGAAAGCTTTGGCTTGTAAAGATGATACGGCAACACCTGTTTTAGGCTATCAAGGGGATAAAACTCTCAATGTCTCGGACTTTTCATTGGTGAACCCCACTTCTACCCAGGGAGCCGTTGATGGAAACTTATTGGTAAAAAGTAAGAGCGACTGGAGCGATACCTCGGTAGTCTTTGAATTTGACAGTTCCGCTCAAACTACTGGTTCAATTATTTACAGCGAAGCGGGTAAGGTTAGCTTCAAACTTTCCGATCCTACTTTTGAATGCCCTACAGGATATGATTGTGAAGATAATGACGGTGAAAGTTGGGATGCATTAGAAGGTGTCGTCGATGTCTATGTCAGACCTTGGAAATTTGCCATCTGCACGAGCAATAATTCTGATGGAAACAGTAGTGGTGGGAGTGCGTTTGCTGCTGCTGGGGAAGAGTTTGACGTGTTTGCTAAACCTATTCGGTTCACGAGTGATGCAAGTCAGCAATGTAATAATAGCTTGGTAACACAAAACTATTTGCTTTCTTCAGGTGCAGTAGGTGCAACTCATACATTAGATACACCTAGTAACAGTGGTGCAGTGTTAGGGAGTTTAGAGCCGACTAGTCAACTTACTCAATCTAGCTCAGATATAGTACTTGCTGATAACGGCTATAAATTTAAAAATCTAAAATACTCAGAAGCGGGTAGCTTTAACTTCATTGCGACAGAAACTGGGAGTTTCTACGGTTCAATTTTAGGTGGCTTCTCTGGCAGTAAATCAATTGGCCGCTTCTATCCGAAGTACTTCCTGCAAGAGAACCCTGAATGGAATGTCGCGAATCAAAACGACATTGCTTATTTGAGTCAACCTTACGACTCAAGCGTTCATCAAGTGTATCCAATGGCATCTGGTGAAAGCAGTGTTGGTAGCGCGCTTAATAACTATCAATTTTTCGCCTCGAGCCTACAAGCTAATTTTGGTGTTCTAGAGGATACAGCTGTCGATAATCGGTTCTTACTAGATACTGATGCTGGGTCTTGGTCTACAGAACGCAAGCACTGGTTGTTGAGTGATAGTGCCGCTGTTCTTGAGCGAGTTACGGATTCTGATGGGGTTAGCCGCAAGGATAATCCCTTTAATACATCGGATACTAACTCTACCGTTACTCATTTCGGTTTAACGGTAGGCGGTGCTGATCCTGTGTCATTTACGGACTCTGACCCTGTTACTGATTCGGCAGTATTCCCAGTTCAACCTCCGGCCCGCTATGGTCGAATGGCGCTCGATGATATTGGTGGCAATTCCGGTTCTACTTTAACGATTCCACTTCGTGCTGAGTTTTGGAATGGCAGTGAGTTTGTTGTTAACGAGGATGATGACCGTAGCACATTCAATGGGGCTAATTCTTGTAAACAAGTGATCTGGCATAGCGACGGTGCGACAACCACGTTAGCTTCGCTTAACGGCAATGACAGCGTAGATGATGGAGAGGAAGACGTAGCTGCGAACCAAAACACGCCTTCTGGTACAGATGCACCTCGTGAGCAAGTCCGCTTGTGGTTAAGAATGGATGACTCAAAACCAACCACTAAAACTAGTGAAAACTCTATTACTTGCTCAGGTAGCGATCAAGAGCAACCATGGTTGCGCTACAACTGGCGACAGTTAGGCGATGAAGATCCCTCTACCGTAGTCACATTCGGCATCTACCGCGGTAACGATCGAGTGATCTATCGAGGAGAAAGTGGCTTAACAGGTCAGTAATAATATAATTTTTGCCCCTTAAGTTAGGAATCTGTAAGAAATTACGGGTTTCAGTCCATGTTTGTACTTCAATGCCTTGCCGTAACAGCAAGGCATTGGTACATTTAGTGCAATTTTTGTCTTCTAATTCTTGCAGGATGAGCGAAGAATATGTTTAAAAAACTTCGTGGCATGTTTTCAAACGACCTATCGATTGATTTAGGTACAGCCAATACCCTTATTTATGTAAAAGGCCAAGGCATTGTTCTTGATGAGCCTTCAGTTGTAGCTATTCGCCAAGATCGTGCGGGTTCTGCAAAGAGTGTCGCTGCTGTTGGTCACGCTGCTAAGCAAATGCTTGGTCGTACGCCTGGTAACATCTCAGCGATCCGTCCAATGAAAGACGGTGTAATTGCCGACTTTTACGTAACGGAAAAAATGCTTCAGCACTTCATTAAACAAGTGCATGACAACAGTGTGCTTAAACCAAGCCCTCGCGTTTTGGTTTGTGTTCCTTGTGGTTCTACGCAAGTAGAGCGTCGTGCTATTCGTGAATCAGCATTAGGTGCTGGTGCTCGTGAGGTTTACCTAATCGATGAGCCAATGGCTGCAGCGATTGGTGCTGGCCTACGTGTCTCTGAACCAACAGGTTCAATGGTTGTTGATATCGGTGGTGGTACTACTGAAGTTGCGGTTATCTCACTGAATGGTGTGGTTTACTCGTCTTCTGTACGTATCGGCGGTGACCGTTTTGATGAAGCGATCATCAACTACGTTCGTCGTAACTACGGCAGCTTGATCGGTGAAGCGACGGCAGAGAAGATCAAACACGAAATCGGTTCAGCTTACCCTGGCGATGAAGTAGAAGAGATCGAAGTACGTGGTCGTAACCTTGCTGAAGGTGTGCCTCGTAGCTTTAGCTTAAACTCAAACGAAATCCTTGAAGCACTTCAAGAGCCTCTATCTGGCATCGTATCTGCAGTAATGGTTGCACTAGAGCAGTGTCCGCCAGAGCTAGCTTCTGATATCTCAGAAAACGGTATGGTACTAACAGGTGGTGGTGCACTGCTTAAAGACCTTGATCGTCTGTTAACAGAAGAAACAGGCATCCCTGTTGTTGTTGCAGAAGAGCCATTAACGTGTGTTGCTCTAGGTGGCGGTAAAGCTCTAGAGATGATCGACATGCACGGCGGCGATCTGTTCAGCGAAGAATAATATCTAGTGTTAGGCTCTTTTATTATCTAGTTTTATGTAAAGAGCCTAGGACCTTGTCTATAGGATCAAATGTAGCTCTAGGACCAAATATAGAATGAAGCCAATTTTTGGTAGAGGTCCCTCTCTACAATTGCGCCTGTTTTTTGCTGTAATTTTATCAGCCAGCCTTATGCTGGCTGATAGTCGTTTAGATGCTTTCTCAAATGTCCGCTATCTATTGAACAGCATGGTTGCGCCTATCCAGTATGCAGCCAACTTGCCTCGCACTATGTTCGATGGTGTTTATGACCGTTTTAGCACTCGCAAAGGGTTAATTGAATCCAACCATAATATTAAACGAGAAGTTTTGCGTCTTAAGAGCGAGTTGATTCTGCTTGAGCAATATCAAGAGGAAAACAAACGCCTACGTAAGCTGTTAGGATCTCCGTTTATCCGTGATGAGAAGAAAGTCGTCACAGAAGTTATGGCGGTAGACACTTCACCATATCGTCATCAAGTCGTGATCGATAAAGGTCAGATTGATGGGGTGTACGAAGGTCAACCGGTGATCAACGAGAAAGGTATTGTGGGTCAAGTGACCTTTGTTGCTGCTCATAATAGCCGTGTCCTTCTACTCACTGATGCAAACAATGCGATTCCCGTGCAGGTTATTCGTAATGACATCCGTGTGATTGCTTCGGGGAATGGCATGATTGACGAGATCCAGCTAGAGCACATTCCAACCAGTACTGATATACAGGAAGAAGATCTGTTGGTGACATCGGGTCTTGGTGGGGTGTATCCAGAAGGTTACCCAGTCGCCTATGTTACTGCCGTTGATTACGACCCGAAACGAGAATTCGCCGTTATCAAAGCAGAGCCTGTGGTTGAGTTCGACAAGCTCAGATACTTGCTGCTTGTATGGCCTGATGAAAATAAACAGATGCAAGCGGATCAATCCAGCATAGAACAAGCATTGTTAGAGGATGAAGATGGCCAATAGCGTTTTAAGAAGCAAGGTCGTAATTGGCTGCTCATTTTTAGTAGCCCTTATTCTGCAAACGATCCCTTGGCCTGGTAGCTTAGATCTATTTAGACCATCTTGGTTGCTGCTGGTTACGTGTTACTGGGTTTTGGCTCTGCCACATCGTGTTAACGTAGGTAGTGCTTTGATTCTAGGCTTATTGTGGGACCTTTTGATCGGTTCTACTCTGGGTATTCGAGGTATGATGATGGCAATAGTGATGTACATTATTGCCATGAACTTCCTCGTTATTCGTAACATGGCGCTATGGCAGCAAGCGATGATCATTGCTGCGTTAACGGTGTTGTTTGAGGTATTGATCTTCTTTGGTGAATATTTGATCCAAGATGTCGTTTTCAACCCATTATCGCTATGGAGCGCATTGATAAACTGTATACTTTGGCCTTGGATGTTTTTATTAATGAGACGCGTGCGTCGCCATTGGCATGTGAGGTAGCGTGACAATGCAAAAGAAACATTTAGTTTTGGCATCCGGTTCACCACGCCGCAAAGAATTACTATCGCAACTCGGTTATGAGTTCTCTGTCCTTGTAACCGATGTTGAAGAGTGTAAACACGCTCAAGAAACCGCCGAAGAGTATGTTAAGCGGCTATCTTTAGATAAAGCCTTAGCGGCATTGTCTTTATTGAAAGATAACCCTTCTGAAAGGCAGCATGTCGTTCCTAGTTCTGATACTGTAGATAATAGCTCTGAGATAGTCGTTCTTGGTTCTGATACCGTCGTTGTTAGTCAAGGGCAAGTACTTGAGAAGCCTAGCGATTTTTCTGACTCTAAGCGTATGCTTACTCAGTTAGCGAATGAACGTCACCAAGTGATGACGGCGATTTCTGTGGTTTCAGAAGAAAAACAAAGAACAGAAATCATTATTACCGACGTATGGTTTAAACCCCTCAGTGAAAAAGAAATAGAACAATACTGGCAAACAGGGGAGCCATGCGATAAAGCCGGTAGCTATGGGATCCAAGGTTTGGGCGGACGCTTTGTTACCCGAATTGAAGGTAGTTATTACGCCGTTGTCGGCTTACCTTTATTTGAAACGGACCAGCTACTGCAAGAATTCTTATAATTACTAATCTGAGGTGCACCATGAGTGCTGAATTGTTGCTGAACGTGACCCCGAGTGAAACTCGTGTGGCCATGATTGAAGGGGGGGCTCTTCAAGAGATCCATGTCGAACGAGATGCTCGACGCGGTATCGTAGGAAATATCTATAAAGGACGTGTAAGCCGTGTTCTTCCGGGAATGCAGGCGGCTTTTGTGGATATAGGCCTTGAAAAAGCAGCTTTTTTACACGCCTCTGATATTGTTCCACACACTGAATGTGTTGCTGAAAATGAAAAGAAGCAGTTTCAAGTTCGTGACATTTCAGAGCTTGTTCGTCAAGGGCAAGACATTGTGGTGCAAGTGGTCAAAGATCCTCTTGGAACTAAAGGTGCCCGCCTAACCACGGATATCACTCTACCGTCTCGTTATCTGGTGTTTATGCCGGGCGCAAGTCATGTCGGCGTTTCCCAACGAATCGACAGCGAGTCTGAGCGTAACCGTCTTAAAAAAGTCGTGTCTCGTTACTGTGACGAACACGGTGGCTTCATCATCCGCACTGCGGCTGAAGGCGCTGACTCGAATGAACTTGCACAAGATGCCGCTTTCTTGAAGCGACTTTGGCTAAAGGTTCTTGAGCGTCGTGGTAAACACAAAGCGCGCACTCGCTTGTATGGTGAACTTTGCCTAAGCCAACGTATCTTGCGTGATTTTGTCGGTACTGAGCTGAGTAAGATTCAGGTCGATTCTCGTCTAGAGTATGAAAACCTAAAAGAGTTTACCTCTGAATACGTGCCAGAGCTGACAGACAAGCTTGAGCTGTATGAAGGTGATAAACCTATCTTTGATATGTACGATACCGAGAACGAAATTCAGCGTTCATTGGATCGTAAAGTCGAATTAAAGTCTGGTGGATATTTGATTATTGACCAAACTGAAGCGATGACCACTGTTGATATCAACACTGGCGCGTTTGTTGGTCGCCGTAATCTAGAAGAGACGATTTTCAACACCAACGTAGAAGCGACTCAAGCGATTGCTCGCCAGCTACGTCTGCGTAACCTAGGTGGCATCATCATTATCGACTTTATTGATATGTTGTCAGAGGAACATCGTAAGCGAGTGCTCACTTCTTTAGAGGCTGCGCTAGATAAAGACCGTGTGAAAACCAATATTAATGGCTTCACGCAGCTTGGTTTGGTTGAGATGACTCGTAAACGTACTCGTGAAAGTATTGAGCATATCCTGTGTTCGAGCTGTCCTGCTTGTGAAGGTCGCGGCAGTGTGAAGACCGTTGAAACCGTTTGTTATGAAATTCTTCGAGAGATCACGCGAGTGAATCGTGCATATGACGCCGATAAATTTGTGGTTTATGCGGCAGCTGCCGTAGCTGAGGCGTTAGAGGGCGATGAATCTCATGCGCTTGCTGAGCTTGAAGTCTTTATTGGTAAGCAAGTTAAAATCCAGGCTGAGCCTCTGTACATACAAGAGCAGTTTGATGTTGTTATGATGTAATGGAAATTTTGTGAGCTCAAGCGTTACTCTGATTCTACGTGCATGTTTATGGTTAGTGGTTACTCTCTTAGTAACGCTAGCCATTGCCGTAACTACACTGCGTGTAGCCTTACCCAATTTAAATAAGTATCAATCTGAAATTGAGCTTTGGGTAAACCAACATTCCGGTTTTGATTTTTCAATTCAAGACGTGGGCGGTTTTTGGCGTAACACTCACCCTTCTATTGCTCTGCAAGGCGTTAAAGCCAGCCTTCCTAATGCAGAAGATGTGACCTTTTCTGTCGAGCGTGTTGAAGTCGAGTTTGACTTGATTCAATCGCTTGTTCAAATGCGTCCGGTTGTGGCCGATTTGGTCATGAATCAAATGTATCTTGATATCCGTTCTATTGATCTGTTTGCCGGGCAAAATGGCAAAGACGAACCTAAAGATCCCGGTTCTTCCAAGCGAGTGGTACAAGAGCTCGATAATTTACTGCTGAAAACTTTGGTGGATGTGACCGCTAAAGATTCCTCTCTTTTGTATCGCACTATCTCTGATGAAGAACGTCAGCTTGATATCGAAACTCTGAAATGGCAAAACTCTGGTAAGCATCACCTTGCGGAGGGTGTGGTAAGTATCAAAGATGCCAATCTAAACTCTTTGTCAGTGAGTGCTAACTTTGTTGATGGCGGCTCGTTAACGGATATGACGGGCGAGTTTTATGTCAGTGCAGACAGCATTTCGGTTAAGCCTTGGTTAACTCGTTATATGCAGGCGGAATCCGGCATTGAGACGGGCACTGTGAGCTTGAATAGCTGGCTAACACTGCGTAATAGCAAACCTGTGAGCGCTTATGTTGAAGTTCTGCCTTCAGAGTTGACTTGGAAGGAAGATGGTAAGCATGACCTGATGCTTGAGTCTGGTATCTTTAAGTTGTCTCCGATTGATGATGGTTGGCAGGTAAATGGTCACTCACTAAACCTTAGAACGGATGATACACCTTGGCCTGAGCTCGACTTTGCGTTCAAGTGGAACCAAGGTCCTTGGGAGCTCAATGTCTCTGAATTAAACATTGAGACAATTACGCCGTTGATTAAGCTGATGCCTGACTCTGAACAATCAACCAAAATGATCAACGTATTGGCGCCGGGCGGTACTGTTTCTGATATCCGTGTCTCAATGGATTCGGGAATCGATAGCCTACGCTACTCTGCCAGCTTTTCTGATCTTGCGATTGAGCAATGGGATTTAGTTCCAGGTTTTAGCCAAGTGTCAGGCAGTGTGTTTGGTTCGGCTTCGGAAGCCAAAGCTAGTCTGCATGTGATTGATGATGTGTTCCCATATGGTGATGTTTTCCAAGCCCCTTTGAACATCAAGCAAGGTCAGGTTGATATTGTTTGGCAGCAGGATGAAAACGGCTGGAAACTGTGGTCGGATAAAATCACGGCAGCCACACCAGACTTACAAGTACTAGGCGCATTTCGCTTAGACTTTCCAAAGGATGCGAGCCCATTCTTATCCTTCTATGGCGAAGCGGACGCTTACAATGTAGGTGAAACATGGCGTTACCTGCCGACACTGGCACTTGGACAAGACCTGACCGATTACCTTTCAACTGCGATTCAAGCCGGTAAGGCTGATACCGTAAAGCTATTGTGGCATGGTGATTTATCTCATTATCCCTACACTAATCATGATGGTATTTTCCAAGTTTGGGTCGGATTAGAAGATGCTAAATTCAGCTTTGATACAGCATGGCCATTGATTACCGACCTTCAGCTCGATCTGCTATTTGAAAATGATGCAATGCATCTAGATTCTCGCTCTGCACAATTAATGGATGTGACTGCAGATCGCATCACTGGACGCATTCCTTATCTAGGGGAAGGTGGTCATATTGAGATTGAAGCTAAGGCAACGGCGTCTGGCAATGCGGTGCGTGATTACATGACGTCTTCGCCACTGGTTGACTCAGTAGGGGCCGCGTTAACCGCACTTCAAGTGAGTGGTGATGTCTCTTCCGAGTTCCAGCTCAATATTCCGTTTGATTCTGAAAGAGAAGCAAGAGCATGGGGTTATGCTGACCTTAGTGGTAACCATGTTGAGATTGAAGCGCCGCCAATGGTGCTTGAGAACACCACGGGCCGTATCGAGTTTGATAATGATGTAGTGACAGCAAATGGCCTCGCCGCTGATTTGCTTAAGCAAGGGATATCGCTTGATTTTAAAGGTCAGAATGATGGCCCTGGCTACGCAGTTGATATCGATGTGTTAGGCGATTGGGATGTTAAACCTTTAGAACCTTACATTGGTGAACAATGGCTAAGTCGCTTATCTGGTCATGCGCAGTGGCAAAGTCAGATTGATATCCAACTGAATGACATCGGTTTTACCTACCAATTGGATTTGCAGTCTGATTTAAAATATCTCGCGAGCGATTACCCATATCCATTGGCCAAAAAGTCATTGGAAAGTGGCTCTGCAAGGCTACAAGCATCGGGTAACCAAGAGTCGATTACTGCGCGTTTGCAACTGCCGAATACTAAGTACCAAGCTGAAATCGATATTACAGGTGATGTGCCTGAGTTAACGGCGACTAACTTAGTTCTGGGTCGTGGTGGCTATAAAATTAGCCCTGTTGTGGGTCATCATGCACTGATTCGTACTGACAAGTTTAATGCGGATGATTGGTTATCTGTCGTGATGGAACCTGTACAGCCGTCAACCGCTGTGCTGAGTCAAATGAACACGCCAACCATTCCTGCGCCAAGTCGTGTGACCTTCGAAAGTAAAGAGCTGATTCTAGGTGGTATCTCTTGGAATGACGTTGATTTTAGTGCTCGTAAGAACAAGCAAGCTTGGCAAATGGAAGTGTCTAGCCAAGAGTTAGAAGGCGATATTAATTACCTGCCACCTTACGATTTGACCGTTTCACTGGATCGTCTACATCTGTTCGTTCCTGAGTGGAGCGACAAGAAAAATCAAGAACAACTGCTGCAACGTAAAGCACAAGAAGCGCCATTGATCTCTGAGCTAGATAGGAAGATCCACGATGTGATGCCGAACCTGAAGCTGACCCTGAACGATTTTTGGCTGCAAGGCTATAAGGTTGGCAAGGTCGATGTTGAGATGGCTAGACAAGATAATCGCATTGATTGGAAGAAGATTCAGGTTCGAAGCGGCGGCAATAAAGCGGATGTCAGTGGCTGGTGGGAACTGGACGGTGACAAGAGTCATTCCGCGCTAACGGTTGATGTTGAGGGTGAAAACAACAGTGAGTTGATGGAACGCTTTGGTATCACTTCAGGAATTCAAAAAGCACCATTTGCGTTAGAAGCTCAACTTGGTTGGGATGGTTCGCCTTGGGGCATTAAGATGGACACCCTTGATGGCAACGTGAAAACCAAGTTTGGTAAAGGAATTATCTCAGATGTGAGCGGCGCGGCTCGTCTACTTGGTCTGTTTAGCCTAGATTCGATCATCCGTAAGATGCAGCTCGATTTCTCAGATGTGTTTGATAAAGGCATGGCATTCAACAGCATCACAGGTACGGGCGAGATCCAAAACGGTATCTTCCTGACTAATGACTTGAATATGGATGCGGTGGCGGGTGAGATGAAGATCAAAGGCATCGCCAACCTAAATACGCGTCAGGTTGATGCAGAAGTGAACTTTACTCCAGATATCACTTCTGGAATTCCGGTATTAACGGCGTTTGCGGTAACCCCTCAAACGGCGCTGTACGTATTGGCGGTGACCACGGTTATTTCGCCGGTTGTTGAAGTCTTTACCCAAGTTAATTATTCGGTGAAAGGGCCATTGGATTCACCAACGGTGAGCGAGCTTTCTCGTAGCTCCGGTGAGTTCCAGCTACCAGAGAAACTCAGAAAGTTAGCCGAATAGGCCTTATATCCTAGTCAGCGAATATACGGTGAAATGCTGATTTCTGAATCATAATGAATGGAGGAGCGATACACATGGATTGTGTTGGGTTGATTCAAATGACATCTGGCCCTAGCCCTGAATTGAACTTTGAGTACCTTGTTCAAGAGGTAGCAAAGTGCAAAGAGTTAGGGGCGAAGTGGGTTGTGTGCCCTGAAAACGCGTTAGTCTTTGGCAGTAAAGCTGACTATCACCAGTATGCAGAGCCTCTAAATGATGGCCCACTGCAAAAGAAAATCTCTGAGCTAGCAAAGCTTCACCGAATTTGGATCGTTATTGGTAGTATGCCGATAAGCACAGCTAAAGGCGTGACTACCACAACCTTGGTGATTGACGATTTTGGCAGTTTAGTGGCTCATTACGACAAGCTACACATGTTTGACGTAGATGTCGCCGATGCCCATAAGTGCTATCGAGAGTCGGATATTTTCACACCGGGTGACCAAGTTGTGACAGCGGAAACGCCTTTTGGTCGCTTAGGTTTGAGTATTTGTTATGATGTGCGCTTTCCACACTTATATTCCGAGTTACGGAAACAAGGTGCGCAAATCATGGTTGTTCCGGCAGCATTTACTGCAGTAACCGGACAGGCGCATTGGGAAGCACTATTAAGATGCCGTGCGATCGAAACACAATCGTGGATCGTTGCGGTAGGACAAGGCGGCAAACATCCTTGTCAAAGAGAAACATGGGGACACTCTATGGTGGTTGATCCCTGGGGAAGAGTGGTCGCACAGTTAGATCAAGAACCTAAAAGTATGGTGGTTGAGATAGATACGTCCAGTTGCGAATCAATCAGGCAAAATATGCCCATCGCGCAACACTCTCGATTTACCAATCAATTTTAATTACAAACAAGAGCCATCTATGAGTATTAATCAAATTGAAGAAGCGCTACTGAACCCAACAGGGCTTACGGAGCAAAATATCGCAGATACATTGGCGAGCATTGCTACCCGCCAAATTGATTATGCTGATATCTACTTTCAGTCTAGCTGGCACGAATCTTTGGTGCTAGAAGATAGCATTATTAAAGACGGCTCTTTCAATATCGATTGCGGTGTTGGTGTTCGTGCAGTATCTGGCGAAAAGACCGGTTTTGCTTACTCTGACCAAATCCAATTGGATGGTCTTAAACAGAGCGCAATTGCGGCTCGTGGTATCGCGAAGCAAGGTCAAAACGGCAAGGTTCAAGCGTTTAAACGCAACTCTAACCAAACTTACTATGATGCAGTTAACCCGCTAGCGAGCTGGGAAAAACAGCAGAAAACGGAACTACTGAAATCATTGGATGCTTACATTCGTACGAAAGAGCCTATGGTGACTGAGGTATCTGTGAGCCTAAGCGGTGTACATGAGCAGATGCTGGTTGCTGCGACTGATGGAACTTACGCTGGCGATATTCGTCCGCTGGTTCGTCTATCAATCAGTGTACTTGCTCAGAAAGGCGATCGCCGTGAACGTGGTAGTGCTGGTGGCGGTGGTCGTTTTGGTTACGACTTTTTCCTAAGCGATGACAAAGGCACTCAGGTTGCTTACCAATTTGCGGATGAAGCGATTCGCCAAGCGCTTGTTAACCTTGAAGCAGTTGCTGCGCCTGCTGGTGCAATGCCTGTGGTTCTTGGTTCTGGTTGGCCGGGCGTTCTTCTACACGAAGCCGTAGGCCACGGTTTAGAAGGCGACTTTAACCGTAAAGAGTCTTCAGTATTCTCTGGTAAAGTTGGCGAGCAAGTCACTTCAAGCCTATGTACGATTGTCGATGACGGTACATTGACTGATCTTCGTGGTTCATTGAACGTCGATGATGAAGGTGTCAATGGTCAGTACAATACGTTAATCGAAAACGGCATCTTAAAAGGTTACATGCAAGATAAGCTGAACGCTCGCCTAATGGGTGTAGCACCGACAGGTAATGGTCGTCGTGAGTCTTACGCGCATCTTCCAATGCCACGTATGACGAATACATACATGCTACCGGGCGAACACACGCCGGAAGAGATCATCGCAACGGTTGAGAAGGGTATCTACGCACCGAACTTCGGCGGCGGTCAGGTGGATATTACATCAGGTAAGTTTGTATTCTCAGCTTCTGAAGCGTACATGATTGAAAACGGCAAGATCACTCACCCAGTGAAAGGCGCGACGCTAATCGGTTCTGGTATTGAAGCAATGCAGCAGGTGTCTATGGTCGGTAACGACCTAAGTATCGACCGTGGTGTTGGTGTGTGTGGTAAGGCTGGTCAAAGTGTACCAGTGGGTGTTGGTCAACCAACATTGAAGCTAGACTCGCTAACTGTTGGTGGTACTGAGTAACTCAGGTTAGCCTCAACAAGTCTGTTTAAAAAATTAATTGAAAAGCGCCTCCAATGTGAGGCGCTTTTTGTTTTTATATTACTGATTCAGTAAGCGTATAGAGTCACTACATGTTCTCTTCTGCAAACTCAGCCAGTCGGCTTCGCACTACACCATTGAGGTGGATGTTGGCACTGCCTTCGAAGTTTTTAAAACGCTCGACCATGTAGGTTAAGCCAGAGGTCACAGGGGTTAGGTAAGAAGAATCTATCTGCGCTAGGTTTCCAGAACAGATAATCTTAGTACCTTCGCCACAACGGGTGATGATGGTTTTGATTTGTGAAGCGGTGAGGTTCTGACACTCATCGAGAAGTACAAACGCATTCTGAATTGAACGTCCGCGCATGAAGTTAATCGATTTAAACTGGATATTGGCTTTGTCACAGATGTACTTCATCGACCCTTCGGTACAATGGTCGTTCTTGTGCAGCGCTTCCAGTGTATCGGTCACTGCGGCTAACCAAGGCAACATCTTCTCTTCCTCAGTACCAGGAAGGAAACCTATCGACTCACCTATATCAGGTGTGTTTCGGGTTACGATGATCTTATCGAACTGCTTACGTTCAATGGTTTGCTCAAGTGCAGCAGCCATGGCGAGCAGCGTTTTACCACTCCCTGCCGCACCAGTTAGGATCACCAGGTCAATATCAGGGTCGAGCAGGGCATCAATCGCCATTCCTTGGTAAATGTTTTTTGGCGTGATGTCCCAAGCTCTTCGGTTCATTAAGCGTTCACGGCTTAAGTCCCTGAGTGTGATGGTTTCGGTATCAATCTCTTCAACTCTTGCTGCAAAGTCGCTCTCTTCATCAATCACATATTGGTTGAGGAAGGTCGGCTCAAAAGGCGCTCTAGCTAAGGTGTGCAGTGTCTTTCCACCTAAACTTCTGCTCTCGACATTGTCGATACCATCCCAAAATGATCCTTCGAGCTGTTGAAAGCCTTTGGTGAGATATTGAATATCATCAATCAGTTGGTCTGTTTGATAGTCTTCAACAAAGCGAACACCAGCGCCTTTGGCTCGTAAGCGCATGTTGATGTCTTTGGTGATGAGAACCACTTCGCGTGGCGCGCGTTTGTTTTGAAGGTAGAGTACAGCGTTGAGGATTCGGTTATCGCCTGCCTTGTCGTCGGCAAAGGCTTTGATGCTTTCTTGAAGTTCGTAATCGGCGAGTATTGAAATACTGCCTGAGGCTTTAATGTCTTTGGTGAAAGGGATACCTTCCGATATTTGGTCTGGTGTAGCTTCCCTGAATAGATCTTCGAGAGTTCGTATCGCAATTCTCGCATCTCGGGCAACGTCTCTCTTACTGTCTTTGATTCTGTCTAGTTCTTCTAGCACTGTCATGGGGATAACGACATCGTGCTCTTGGAAAGAAAATATAGCGAAGGGTTCGTGAAGTAGGATATTGGTGTCTAAAACAAATAGCTTCCGGTTGGTCTCGCCCATAGCATCTCCTTGCCGACGTGCGGCTTGCCTTGCATTCATTGAACGTAGATAAAGCTCATATAAAGATTAGTATCTGATTCTGGTGATAGTCAACTACTCACCTAAACTTCATCTAGAGGAATACCACCATATCGTTGTAGATGACTATGGCGTATTCGTTTGAGAGCAGCAATCTGCTACCTATAGATTAACCATGATTTTTTGACAGTTTGATTGCACTGGCGAAAACAGAAAAAAAGCACGAAATCATCTCCTTTAGGCGTGACCTAAATCACAGCATCGAGTAAGATTAGCGACCTTTTTCTGCACCATTTTCTTGAGATATTTATTATCTAGAGCGCACTTAAAAAGTGGCTGCAAACTAGGCATTTTTGGCTATATTTTTAGTTCAGGAGCGAGAACGTTCTTGTTTGAAACTGCAGTTAAAAAGACCAAATTCCAACTATAAGATTGAGGTAGTCGATTCATGACATTTGCTTTGGGGCAACGCTGGATAAGCGATACGGAGAGCGATTTAGGTTTAGGTACCGTTGTAGCAATGGATGCTCGCACAGTGACACTAATGTTTGCAGCGTCAGAAGAAAACCGTGTTTATGCACGTACTGATGCTCCCGTAACCCGAGTAACGTTTAATGTAGGCGATGTCATCGAATGCCAAGAAGGTTGGTCTCTGTCTGTCGAAGAAGTTATCGAAGACAAAGGACTGCTAACCTACTTAGGTACTCGCGAAGATACCCAAGAAACAGAAGTCACTCTGCGTGAAATCTTCTTAAGTAACCAGATCCGCTTTAACAAGCCACAAGATAAACTGTACGCAGGTCAAATCGACCGTATGGATAACTTCGTGTTGCGTTACCGCGCGTTGAGTAACCAGTACCAACAACACAAGAGCCCTATGCGTGGCTTGTGTGGTATGCGTGCTGGCTTGATCCCTCACCAGCTATACATCGCTCATGAAGTGGGCCGTCGTCACGCTCCGCGCGTTTTACTGGCTGATGAAGTTGGCCTAGGTAAAACCATCGAAGCGGGCATGATCATCCACCAACAGGTGTTGTCTGGCCGTGCTGAACGAATTCTGATTGTGGTTCCTGAAACTCTACAGCACCAATGGTTAGTAGAGATGATGCGCCGTTTCAATCTGCACTTCTCTATCTTCGATGAAGAGCGTTGTATTGAAGCGTTTGCTGAATCGGACAACCCATTTGATACCCAGCAGTACGTTCTGTGTTCTTTGGATTTCCTACGTAAGAGCCGTAAGCGCTACGAGCAAGCACTTGAAGGCGAGTGGGACTTGCTGGTTGTCGATGAAGCGCATCACCTTGAGTGGAGCCAAGACAAACCAAGCCGCGAATACCAGGTGGTTGAAGGCTTAGCGGAAAATACGTCTGGTGTGCTACTACTAACAGCAACGCCTGAACAACTAGGTCGTGAGAGTCACTTTGCACGTCTGCGTCTGCTTGATCCTGACCGCTTCTACGATTACGAAGCATTCGTTGAAGAAGAAGACCAATACGCACCGGTTGCTGATGCTGTAACAGCTCTATTCTCTGGCGTGAAGCTTGAAAACAGTGCGAAGAATCAGATTACTGAACTGCTTTCTGAGCAAGATGTAGAGCCTCTATTCCGCGTTATCGAAGGTGATAGCAGCGAAGAAGAGCAAGCACTGGCTCGCCAAGAACTGATTGATAACCTTATGGATCGCCATGGTACTGGCCGTGTTCTATTTAGAAACACACGTGCTGCTATCAAAGGTTTCCCTAAGCGTAACGTAAACCTACTGCCGATGGACATTCCAACGCAGTACACAACCTCGATGCGTGTATCGGGCATGATCGGTGGCAAGATGGCACCAGAAGCTCGCGCGATGAAGATGCTGTATCCAGAAGAGATCTTCCAAGAGTTTGAAGGTGAAGACTCAAGCTGGTGGCAGTTCGATTCACGTGTTAACTGGTTGATTGAAAAGATTCAAGATAAGCGCAGCGAGAAGATCCTAGTGATCGCATCACGTGCAAGTACGGCGCTTCAATTAGAGCAAGCACTGCGTGAGCGTGAAGGTGTGCGTGCAACCGTATTCCATGAAGGCATGTCGATCCTTGAACGTGATAAAGCGGCGGCTTACTTTGCTCAAGAAGAGGGCGGTGCTCAGGTGCTTATCTGTAGTGAAATCGGCTCTGAAGGTCGTAACTTCCAGTTCGCGAACCAGCTAGTAATGTTCGATCTTCCGTTCAACCCAGACTTGCTTGAACAACGTATTGGTCGTTTGGACCGTATCGGGCAGCTGCGTGACATCGACATCCATGTCCCTTACTTAAAAGGCACGTCACAGGCGATTCTTGCGCGTTGGTTTGATGAGGGTCTAAATGCATTTGCAGAGACATGTCCAACTGGTCGCACAGTTTACGACAAGTACTCAGATGTTCTTATCGAAATGCTGGCTTCTGGTAATACAGAGCAGCTTGATGAAGTGATTGAAGAGTCTGCCAAGCTAAATCAAAGCCTAAAATCGGATCTAGAAAAAGGCCGCGATCGCCTATTAGAGATGCACTCAAACGGCGGCGACAAAGCACACGAAATCGCAGAGAAGATTGCATCAACTGATGGCGATACTAACCTAGTAACGTTTGCACTGAGCTTGTTCGACACGATTGGTTTGAACCAAGACGACAAGGGTGAAAATGCGCTAGTCGTGACACCATCTGAGCACATGATGGTACCAAGCTACCCTGGCTTACCATACGAAGGCGCAACCATCACGTTCGATCGTGATACAGCCCTTTCTCGTGAAGACATGAACTTCATCAGCTGGGAGCACCCAATGATTCAAGGCGGTATTGATCTGCTACTGAGTGAAGGTGTGGGTGCATCAGCGGTATCATTGCTGAAAAACAAAGCGCTGCCAGTGGGTACTATCCTGCTTGAGTTGGTTTACCTTGTGGATGCGCAAGCACCGAAACGCAGCGGTATCAGTCAGTTCCTGCCTAAGACACCAATTCGTTTGATGATGGATGGACGTGGTAACGATCTATCTGCTCAGGTTGAATTTGATAGCTTTAACCGTCAGCTAAGCCCTGTAAACCGTCACTTAGCGAGCAAACTAGTGAACTCGGTACAAGGCGAGATTCACAAGCTAATCGAAGCGGGTGAGACGCATGTACTGCCGAAGGTTGAAGAAGTTCGTCAGCAAGCTCAGAAAGATATGCAAACTAACTTGAACGGTGAACTAGAGCGTCTACAAGCGCTTAAAGCGGTGAACCCGAATATTCGTGATGAAGAGCTTGAGGTTATCGAAGCTCAAATCAATGAACTAACCGGTTACATCAGCAAAGCTCAGGTTCAGCTAGATTCATTACGCTTGATTGTGGTTTCTCACAACTAGTTTGAATTAGCGAAATGCTTCAACGAAATAAGGCCTTCATTACGAAGGCCTTATTGTTATCTAGCGTTTGAAAGATGTACTGGTTGTTGAAAGGTGTATCGGCTGAGGAATTACATCAACCACTTCCACCAAACAAATACCGCTAGGAAACCAAATAGGTAAACCAGACCCGCTACAGACAACCATTTTAGTTTGGTGCCAATCGCTAGAGCTTCAGGAAGCTTGGCTTTGTTTACCAAAATGAAGTTAAGCAGAGCGAAGAACGGTGTCGTTGCAAATGCAAGTACCATCGCAAAATCCAACATTGGCATCAGCGCAGCACTAAAGAACATCACAATCGCCAAGGCCGCGATAGAGACAATGATGATCCAGCCTTGCAGCATGCGTGGGCTCGACTCTTTTTTAAATAATAGTCGCTGTGATTCAGCAAGTACGCGTGAGTAGCCATCGATAACGGTAATGGTGCTGCCAAAGATACAGAAGAAAGCGACGATGGCGATCAGTGGACGAGACCATTCACCAATCGTAGAAGCATAAATACCGACTAACTGGTGAGTAAAGCCAATACCAGAGCGAGACAGTTCAACCCCCGAGCCGTGAAGTACCAGAGCGCCTAACGCAACGAACACTAGTGCAAGTAGTGCAGTACCAATGTAGCCAACATTGAAATCGAATAGCGCTGATTGAGCCGTGACTTCTTGTTTCTCTTTTTGGCTCTTTAGCCACATAGAGGTGATGCTGGATATCTCGATAGGCGCAGGCATCCAACCCATAGTCACCACGATAAAGCCAATAGCAGCCAATGACCAAGGCGACGGTGGAACAAAAGCAGCATCAGGTTCGACTGGAGAGCCTATAGCAATGGCGACTGCAGCTAAGGTTGTGATGGTCAGGATCGCCATGATCGCTTTGGACAGCGTATCAAGCGCGCGATAATGGCCAGCAAACAGAATGATCAAGCAGGTCGCTAAAACGATCATGCACAATGTGCTGGTGGCTAAATCAAAAGGAATAAAGTAACTCAGTAAGCTTGCGCTGAATAGCAGTAAGGCAGCGGTATTTACCACGGCGGAAATGGCACTTAGTATCGAAAAGATAACAAGGTACGGTCGACCGAGGTTAGAATACCCTTCCACCAAGCTTTGTCCTGTGCCAAGAGTATATTGGATACCAGCTCTAAAGAATGGGTACTTAAATACGTTAACTAAAAGAATCAGTGCGGCGAGTTGCCAACCATAAATAGCGCCAGCTTTCGTTGAAGCGACTAAGTGAGATCCACCGACCGCAGCAGCGGCCATCATGATTCCTGGGCCAAGAGATTTAATCAGGCTTGAAAGTGGTGCGGAGGTTGGTGTTGTGGTGGTTTTAGCCGTACTTTCCATCGTTTTTCCTTTGAGGCTTAGTTCTTATTTTCCGTTACCTTATCAATACCATGTTTCGTAACTTCGTCAACTTTTATGTACAAAAATGTTGGAAATTGTATTTATTAATAAACGAATTGACCGTGAATTATTTATTAACCAGTAATTAAGAGGCTCTAATGGCGTTAGAACAGTACACACCACCACGTGAACCGTGGACTGATATTGTCTATCAAGATGATGATATTCTTGTGGTTAACAAGCCAGCAGGCCTACTTTCGGTACCGGGGAGACTGCCAGAGCACTACGACAGTATGTGGAGTCGGTTGGTTGTGGATTTTCCGGAGATTCAGGTTGTGCATCGGTTGGATATGTCGACATCAGGCTTGATGTTGTTAGCTAAACATAAGCAGGCTGAGCGGCATTTGAAGAAGCAGTTCCAATATCGACTGACACATAAGCTCTATTACGCACGAGTGTGGGGGGCAGTAGAAGAAAAAGAAGGGCTTATTGATCTGCCACTCATCTGTGATTGGCCGAATCGCCCTAGGCAGAAAGTGTGTTTTGATGATGGCAAGCCATCAAAGACTCGTTATGTGGTAGAGCAAGAAGAGACTCAAACCACTTTGTTGAAGTTACTGCCGATTACCGGTCGCTCTCATCAGTTGCGTGTGCATTGTATGGAAATAGGGAACCCAATTGTTGGCGACGAGTTTTATGCAACGCCTGAAGCTTTTGAGTATAGCGATAGATTAGCTTTACATGCGTGTGAACTGAGCTTCTATCATCCGGAGAACAACCAACTGTTCAAAGCCTTTGTTCCTTGTGAATTTTACCCTCAAGCGTCACCACAAATTGAACAGCACTTTGAAATTGCGCCAGAGCTTCCAGACTACAGAAAGCTAAAAGCTTAGAATGGTGTCATCAATACCAATTCAAGGAAGTACAATGCCGAAGCTGAAAGTGGTCTTTCTCGACCGAGCCACCATCCCATCTCAAATCAATTTAAAACCTCTTAGCTTTGAACATGAATGGATTGAGTATGATTTCACAACTCCCGAGCAAGTCTCACAGAGAGTGGAAGGCGCCGATGTCGTGATCACCAATAAAGTGGTGCTCAATGAATCGAATTTGGCCCAAGCACATCAACTTAAGCTGATCGCGGTTTCTGCGACAGGTGTAAACAATGTCGATGTGGAATACTGCAAGAGCAACAATATCGCGGTGGCTAACGTACAGGGTTACGCGACTCAATCGGTTCCTGAGCATGTGATTGCAATGTTGTTTACGTTAAAGAGAAACCTCGTCGGTTATCATCAAGATATCGAGGCAGGCGAGTGGCAAAAGGACAAACAATTCTGCTTCTTTACTCATCCGATTCAAGATGTTGCAGGCAGTACATTAGGTTTAATCGGTAGTGGCAGTTTAGGCCAAGCAACCGCGATATTAGCTAAAGCGATAGGCATGAACGTCATTTTTGCTGAACGTAAAGGGGCGGATTCTTGTCGAGAAGGCTATCTGCCTTTTGAAACTGTTTTAAAGCGAGCGGATGCGATCAGCCTACATTGCCCGTTGGCCGAAGCAACCCGAAATCTGATTTCGGATCGAGAGCTAACTATGATGAAACCAAGTGCGGTGTTAATTAATGCTGGCCGCGGTGGATTAGTCGATGAGCAAGCCTTGGTTGAAGCATTGATAAATCATGATATTGCTGGTGCGGGCATGGATGTGTTCACACAAGAACCCGCAGATACGTCGAATCCATTATTGGCCAACAGTCACTTACCAAATTTACTGCTGACACCACATGTGGCATGGGGCAGTGACAGTTCAATTCAAAAGCTGTCGGATATCTTAATGGACAACATAGATGGCTTTGTCGCAGGTAATCCGCAAAACTTAGTGCGTTGATTCTTGAGATCTTTACTACGATTGGTATTAAGCGAGTAGAGTTCAAAACAAAAAAGGTTGGCTTTTGGGCCAACCTTTTTAGATCGTTATGTCGATTAAGTGATTTAGCCTTGCGGCTTAACTACCAATACATTGATTGGTGAGTTCTGTACCACTTTGCTTGCAACAGAACCAAGAACCACTTTGTCGATTTTCGAACGCTTATGGCTAGGCATCACAATAAGGTCGGCGCCAAGCTTTTCTGCGTAATCAAGAATCGTCGTGTAAGTTTTACCTTCAGCTACGTGAACCTTATACACCACTTCATCGTCGATGTGTTTGTCGGCAAACTCTTTCAGCTGATTTTTAACATCAAGCTTCATTTGGTTCGCCGCATCTTTCGGGAAGTAAGACGCCACCATCGACATGTGAATGCCCGGTAGTACGTTCAGAATGTGGATTTCAGCATTGCTGTGTTTCGCGTGCCATACCGCTAGCTCGACTGCTTTATCAGAAAAGCCTTTGTCGTTAAGATCAACGGGAACAAGGATTTGTCTATACATGTATTCGTCTCTTTTTGAGCAGCGCTTAGCACATACCAAACGCTGTAATTATCTTTTCCATGTAGTAAAAAAGCCAAATAGAGTAGAGCGCTACTTGGCTCTATCCATTACGCGCTAATCTCATCCTTACGAGCACGCCTTCTTTGGTTCATCGCTAAACCAATCAAAATCAGTAGGGCAGGTAAGAATACCCACTCTTTCATTGGTCGATCTGCATCTTGGATAACGGATTTAATTTCCCAATCAAAGTCAATGCCAGCGGCTTCTGCAGGGCTACCAAACTCAACCATATCAACAATCATCTTGTTGTCAGCTTGTGTCAGCATTAGGCCCATTGAAGCAATGCGGTCTTCACTTGTTGTCGCAGAATCTTCAAACGGAAGGCGAACTGTTTTCTCAGAATAGTTACCTTCTAAGTTTTCGCCACCTACTCTCAATTCAAGTGATTGTCCCACAGATAGATTTTCTGTGATTTGAGCGATCTCAACTCCTGGCGAAAGAACTTTCTCTGGGTAGATCATGTCCCACCAGAAACCTGGGCGGAAGAAAGAGAAAGTCAGAACGATAAGCAGTATGGTTTCCCACCACTTGTTCTTAGTGAACCACCAACCTTGAGTTGCTGCTGCAAAGATAAGTACCGCAGTAACCGAAGAGAAAATCGTTAGCGCTAAGTGCCACCAAGAATCAATGCCCATCAACAGTAGTTGGGTATTGAATATGAACATGAATGGTAAGATTGCGGTCCGGATATCGTAGGTAAAACCTTGAATACCTGTACGAATCGGGTCTGATTTCGCAATAGCTGCTGCGGCAAATGCTGCCAGACCTACCGGAGGTGTGTCATCCGCAAGAATACCGAAGTAGAACACGAATAAGTGCACCGCAATCAGTGGGATGATAAGACCGTGCGCAGCGCCCAGAGTAACAATTACCGGAGCCATTAGCGTTGATACAACGATGTAGTTTGCTGTGGTTGGTAAGCCCATGCCTAGGATCAAGCTGATTACCGCGGTGAATAGCAACATAAGAATGATGCTACCGCCTGAGATGAACTCAACGAAATCAGTCATTACAAGGCCGATACCCGTTAGAGTCACCACACCAACAACCGTACCTGCAGCAGCTGTCGCTACACCGATACCAATCATGTTACGTGCGCCTGAAACCAAGCTCTCTGCTAGATCAACGAAACCAGCTTTAGTTTGCTCTGCAAGATCGTCTGATTTGTTCATCAGAGTCATCAAAGGACGCTGAGTGATTAAAATGAAGATCATGAATACGGTTGCCCAGAATGCAGATAGACCTGGCGAGAAACGTTCAACGGTTAGACACCAAACTAGCACTACGATAGGCAGTAGGAAGTGCAAACCAGATTTAATTGTTGGACCTGGATCTGGAACTTCTTTCAGGTCCGCATCGATTTCCATGCCGCCTTCAGCTGCGTATTTTGCTGATACGCGAATTAGAGCAACATAAGCGATCAATAGCGCCACAGTTACGATCGGTGTTGCAGCATCGCCAAATACATCTTTCGTCCAACCCACACCGTAGTAAACCGCGGCACTAATAACACATAGACCTAATATGGTGCCAGTGAAAGAGAGTAGGCTTTGTACGATAGTTGGTGTGTGACGACGAGGTAAGCCGGTCATGCCAGCTTTACATGCTTCTAGGTGAACGATGTAAATCAGAGCTATGTAAGAGATCAGAGCTGGCAGTAGCGCCGCCTTGATAACTTCCACATACGAGATGCCCACATACTCAACCATTAAGAATGCCGCAGCACCCATGATAGGTGGCGTTAGTTGGCCATTGGTTGAAGCCGCAACTTCTACCGCACCTGCTTTTGTGCCCGGGAAACCAACACGCTTCATTAGCGGGATAGTAAAGGTACCTGTGGTTACCACGTTTGCAATAGATGAACCTGATACCAGACCAGATAACCCAGAGGCTACAACGGCTGCTTTTGCTGGGCCGCCTTTCATGTGACCAAGCAGAGAGAATGCAACCTTGATGAAGTAGGCACCAGCACCAGCACGTTCTAGCATTGCACCAAACAGTACAAACAAGAATACGAATGACGTTGATACGCCAAGAGCAACACCGAATACACCTTCCGTTGTTAGCCACAGGTGCGACATTGCCTTGTTCAGGCTTGCACCTTTATGGGCGATAACGTCTGGCATGTGTGGACCGCCAAAGGTGTAAAGTAGGAATACTGCCGCCACAACCATAAGAGGTGGACCTAAAGCGCGTCGTGTTGCTTCAAGCAGTAAAACCATGCCGAATACAGCAGCAACAATATCGAATGTTGTTGGTGCGCCCGAACGACCGGCAAGTTCAGTGTAGAAAATATAGATATAAGAAGCTGAAAAACTACCTACTAGCGCCAATATCCAGTCGACTGCAGGAATGCGATCCCGAGGCGAGTTCTTCATAGCTGGATAAGCGGTAAAGGCTAGGAAAATAGCAAACGTAAGGTGAATTGCTCGAGCTTCAGTGTCGTTTAAAATTGCGAAGTTAAAAATGAACGGCAGCGGAGATGCATACCAAAGTTGGAACAGTGACCAACATAGAGGCACAAACCATAAAATACGGCCTTGGATACCACGAGGGCTACGCGCACCAGTATCTGATTGTGCCACCATTTCTTGCACATCTGGAGACGGTGATGTTGTCTGCGTCATGTACTTTATCCTTATTATTGATGGTCTGCCTTTTCTTACGAACAACCAAACGTTATTTATTTCCTATCTAGTGTAGTGAATGGATAGGGAAATGCGTTCTTTGTTCGTCTTTGTCTTAGGCTTGATACGAAGGTAAGTCCTCCAAATTGGAGAAACTTAAAGGGTTGCTCTTTTCACTTAAGTTATTTTTATAAAACGTGAAAAGCCAATAAGGAGGGCTAGCCTCCTTATTGGTGTAGTAGGCTTAAAGTAGAATTACTTTAGAAGGCCCACTTCTTTGTAGTATTTTGCTGCGCCTGGGTGAAGAGGGATAGAGATACCCGCTTTAACCATGTCTTCTTTTTTCAGGTTAGCAAATGCTGGATGTAGGCGTTTGAAAGTGTCAAAGTTTTCAAATACTGCCTTAGCAACGTTGTATGCAACTTCTTCAGAAACGTCTGAAGTTGTTACCATTGTTGCTGCAACACCGAAGCTGTTTACGTCAGCGTCAGTACCACGGTACATGCCAGCAGGAACTGTGCTGTAAGCGTAGTATGGGTTTTCAGCTACGATCTTGTCGATCTGTGGACCCGTTGCTGAAACCAGTTTTGCATCACAAGACGTTGTTGCTTCTTTGATTGATCCGTTCGGGTGACCAACCATGTAGATAAATGCATCAATCTTGTTATCACAAAGTGCTTGTGAACGCTCAGAACCTTTAAGTTCAGAAGCAAGCTTGAAGCTGTCGTTCGTCCAACCCATTGCGTCCATTACAACACCCATCGTTGCACGGTCACCAGAGCCTGGATTACCAATGTTTACGCGCTTACCAGCTAGGTCAGAAACATTGTTAATGCCAGCATCGGTACGAGCGATGATGTTGAACGGTTCTGTATGTAGAGAGAACATAGCGCGAAGTTTCTTGTATTCGCCCTGATCTTTGAACTTACTTGTACCGTTGTAGCCGTGGTATTGCCAGTCCGATTGAACAACACCAAAATCTAGTTCACCAGCACGGATGGTGTTAACGTTGTAGATTGAACCACCAGTAGACTCTACAGAACAACGAATGTTGTGGTCTTTGCGGCCCTTGTTCACTAGTTTACAAATTGCACCACCAGTCGGGTAGTAAACACCCGTCACTGAACCAGTACCAATTGTGATGAACTCTTGAGCGTTAACAGCGCCAGCGCCCATTACAGCAGCTGCAATAGCACCAACTTTAATAAGTTTGGTAAATGCCATGAATTTCCCTTCCTTTATTCATTATTAACCCTGAAACAAGTGTAGTCGTTTCTGGAGTTTCCTATTTGGAAACGGCACCTTTTTCAATCCATGTGATGAAAAAGTGGCTGAATAATATCAAAAATTGGCAGAAAATTACTCGAATGTTAAAAGATATAGCTAAAAAATCTAACAAATGATGTCTAGATCTCGTGTTTAATTTGCTACTGAGTTTTTTAAAATCAATGATTTAGTGTAATTTCGGGAAGGGTGTATGGATATTCTAGGATGTGATTTGGATCACGAAGCGAATAGATGTTCGTGATCCATTAGTAAGGCTGATAGTTATGAAACAGTGAGCAATTATCCTGCGTATTCAAACAGTTCGCACACAGAATCAAACAGTTGCTTAGTGGTAACCGATAACGTTGGAGTAATAAAGATAGTGTCATCACCCGCGACTACACCCAGTATGCCTTCCGACTTACCTAGTGAGTCTAATAAGCGAGCGATAAGCTGAGCTGCACCAGGGCCAGTGTGTATCACAACTAATGCATTGTTGTGGTCAATATCTAGTACTAATTCTCGTAAAGAGCTAGAAACTGTCGGAACACCCAGTTCAGCAGGAAGACAGTAAACCATCTCCATTTTTGCGTTACGAGTTCGAACGGCACCAAACTTGGTTAACATACGCGAGACTTTAGACTGGTTGATGCTTTCAAAACCTTCGTGTTTTAGTGCATCTACAATTTCGCCTTGTGAGCCAAAACGTTCTTCTTTTAGTAAGGCTTTAAATGCACGAACTAAGTTGTCTTGCTTTTCTGTATTGCGCATATGTCATTCTTATTCATTAACAAAGATGTTTGCATATTCTCGCATACATATTCAATTTTAGCCAAAACATCCCTGTAATTTGTTAGTCATATCACTGTAAATATTTAATAGAATAATGTGTTATTTGCGACGACTTATTTTGTTATTTCAGTCGATTATCGCCATAATGCGAACTTGCTGTGTAGCACGGTTTTATTGACTTGCGCGAAGTCGCAAAGCTAGCGTTAATTGATTGTAATCACTTTGTGATTAATATAGTTTTTTAACTTAGATTTAGCTCAAGAATTACCCTACAAAGAATCTATAAGAGAAAGCTCTCAAGGAGAATAACAATGAAAGTAGCTGTTATTGGTGCCGCTGGTGGCATCGGTCAAGCCCTAGCCCTACTACTTAAGAACCGCCTACCTGCTGGTTCAGATCTTGCACTTTACGACATCGCTCCGGTAACACCGGGTGTTGCTGCCGATCTTAGTCATATCCCAACGCCTGTTTCGATCAAAGGTTACGCGGGTGAAGATCCAACACCAGCACTAGAAGGTGCGGATGTTGTACTTATTTCAGCGGGTGTTGCTCGTAAGCCTGGTATGGATCGTGCGGATCTTTTCAATGTGAACGCTGGCATTGTTAAGTCTCTTGCAGAGAAAATCGCAGTTACTTGTCCTACTGCTTGTGTTGGTATCATCACTAACCCAGTAAACACAACAGTGCCAATCGCGGCTGAAGTACTCAAGAAAGCAGGTGTTTACGACAAGCGTCGCCTATTCGGTATTACTACTCTTGATGTGATTCGTTCTGAAACGTTCGTTGCTGAACTAAAAGACAAAGATCCAGGCGACATTCGTGTTCCTGTTATCGGCGGTCACTCAGGCGTAACGATCCTTCCTCTGCTTTCTCAAGTTGAAGGCGTAGAGTTCACTGATGAAGAAATTGCAGCGCTAACGACTCGCATCCAAAATGCAGGTACTGAAGTAGTAGAAGCTAAAGCTGGCGGCGGCAGTGCGACACTGTCTATGGGTCAAGCGGCTTGTCGTTTCGGTCTTGCTCTAGTGAAAGCGCTTCAAGGTGAAGAGAACGTGATTGAATGTGCATACGTTGAAGGTGAAGGCGAACACGCACCATTCTTCGCTCAGCCAGTTAAGCTAGGTAAAGAGGGCGCAGAAGCGATCCTTAGCTACGGTGAACTGAGCGACTTCGAGCGTAACGCTTTAGACAGCATGCTTGAAACACTAAATGGCGATATTGAGATTGGTGTTGAGTTCGCTAAGTAAGCGATACAGCATTTAACTCAATTTAAAATTGCTAATAAATGCCGGTCATTATGATCGGCTTTTTTGATCCTTGGATTTGCCTCGTTCGTAAATAGTGTTTTAGAGATGAAAGTGGGGCAGCAGTTATGAGTCGTATTCAAAAAGGAATGAACGTCCATTTCCATTTAGGTAGATTGGGAAAGATCCTCGTTATAGATGAGCAAGAGCAATTTGCGCTGGTTGAGTCATACAATAGCCACGAGCAGTACGCAGTGCCGCTGGAAGAGATAGAAGAAGTCGAAGCTCAACTTCCGTTGTCGTTAGAGTCGAGTCGTTATTGACAGTGGATTTGAAAAGATTTTCGTGAGGATCAAAAAAAGAGCCCTGAGGCTCTTTTTTATTATCTATGTAATGTCGCTATATAGAAGACAGTCTACAAAGTTACTTGCTGCGTTTAACAGCCAAGTGTGCAAGTGTGGTTAGTGCTTGCTTATATTCAGAGTCAGGCAGTACAGAAAGCTCAGCAATCGCTTTGTCGGCTTCTTCATAGGCTTTATTAGTCGTGTACTCTAATGAGCCTGTGTCTTTCATCACCGCCATAATGTCGTCGAGACGTTCCATGCCGTTCGCTTTCTCAATTGCTTCACGAATCATGCTTGCTTGTTCAGGAGAACCATTGTGCATTGCATATAGTAAAGGCAGCGTTGGTTTACCTTCAGCAAGGTCGTCACCAACGTTCTTGCCCATCTCTTTACCATCAGCAGTGTAGTCCATCACATCGTCAATCAGTTGGAATGCGGTGCCTAGGTATTTACCGTAGTTTTGCATTGCCGTTTCGATTTCTGGTGATGATTCGCTAAGGATGGCACCGATTTGTGTTGCGGCTTCAAACAGGCGAGCGGTCTTAGAGTAGATCACTTGCATGTAGCTTTCTTCAGTGGTGTCTGGGTTGTTGCAGTTCATTAACTGTTGAACTTCACCCTCGGCAATCACGTTTACTGCTTCACTCATTAGTTCAAGGATCTTTAAGGATCCTAGCGTTGTCATCATTTGGAATGAGCGAGTATAAATAAAGTCACCCACCAAAACGCTAGCAGCATTACCAAAAGCTGCGTTGGCTGTCGCTTTACCGCGTCTCATGTCCGATTCGTCGACGACATCATCATGAAGTAGGGTTGCTGTGTGAATAAACTCGATAAAGGCTGCAGAGGTGATATGAGCTTCACCTTGGTAACCAAGTGCGCGAGCAGATAAAAGAGCAAGCAAAGGGCGTAGGCGTTTGCCACCACCGCTAACGATATAAAAACCAAGCTGGTTGATTAAACTTACGTCAGAATTAAGTTGGGCTTGAATTGTTTCATTCACTTTTGCCATATCATTGGCAGTAAGCGTTTGGATAGCTTTAAAATCCATTGTTCATCCGGCTGAAGTTAGACCCTGTAAGGCTTATACGTTGTATTTAATTGTTGAATAATACACTAAAAAACGTTGATTAATACATCGCTAAAGGGCATGATTGCCGCACTTTTCTTTGGCGAACAGGTTTTCGCCAATTTTTTAAAAATATGGCTTGTCATAGCGCCATGATTCCCGTAGAATCTGCGCCCTATTGATTAGTTTAGCGCACACCCGAGTTGTACAATTAACAACCATAGGCTGTGCGGAAAAAGCGGAGTAAAATATGTACGCTGTTTTCCAATCTGGTGGCAAACAACACCGAGTAAGCGAAGGTCAAACACTTCGTTTAGAGAAATTAGACGTTGAAACTGGTGCAACTGTAGAATTTGATAAAGTTCTTCTTGTTGCTAACGGCGAAGAAATCGCTGTTGGTGCACCTCTTGTTGAAGGTGGCAAGGTTACTGCAGAAGTAGTACAACACGGTCGTGGCGATAAAGTAAAAATCGTTAAGTTCCGTCGTCGTAAGCACTCGCGTAAGCAAGCTGGTCACCGTCAGTGGTTCACTGAAGTGAAAATCACTGGCATTAACGCTTAAGTATTAGGAGAGTTTAACAATGGCACATAAAAAAGCTGGCGGTTCTACTAATAACGGCCGCGATTCAGAAAGCAAACGTCTTGGTGTTAAGCGTTTTGGTGGTGAATCTGTTCTTGCAGGTAACATCATCGTTCGTCAACGTGGTACTAAATTCCACGCTGGCACAAACGTTGGCATCGGTAAAGACCACACTCTTTTCGCTCTTACTGAAGGTAAAGTGAAATTTGCTGTTAAAGGTCCTAAAAACCGTAAGTTTGTAAGCATCGAAGCTGAGTAATTTAATCTTTAATTAGATTATCTTATTAGCTTTCAAGCTGAATTCAAAAGCCCTGCCGATTCGGCAGGGTTTTTTATTTATAGCGAGAATAAAAAAGCAGACGCTCTTGCCTTAGCTTTAATAAGCTTAGCAAAGAACCTCTCCTTCTTTGTTCCTTGGTTGCAGGTCGGCCTAGATCTTAGGTGATCGATCTAAACACGGATCTGCTAGAATTTATATCACTCCTTGATGAGTGGTAACGCAACGTAAGTGCGGAGTTAAAAAATGAAATTCGTTGATGAAGCGGTAGTAAAAATAGAAGCCGGTGATGGCGGTAATGGTACAGTTAGCTTTTGGCGCGAAAAATTCGTCGCTAAAGGTGGCCCTGATGGCGGCGACGGCGGTGATGGTGGTGATGTTTACATCCAAGCGGATGAGAACTTAAACACACTGATCGATTATCGTTTCCAACGTTTTTACAACGCAGAGCGTGGTGAGAACGGTCGCGGTGGTAACTGTACTGGTAAACGTGGTAAAGACATTACACTGAAAGTGCCTGTAGGTACTCGTGCAGTTGATATCCACACCAACGAAATCGTTGCTGAAGTTGCTGAACACGGCAAGAAAGTGATGGTTGGTAAAGGTGGTTGGCACGGTCTTGGTAACACGCGTTTTAAATCGTCTGTTAACCGCGCTCCTCGTCAAAAGACAATGGGTACTAAAGGCGAAGTTCGCGAACTGCGTTTAGAGCTTCTTCTATTAGCTGACGTTGGTATGCTTGGCTTACCAAACGCAGGTAAATCTACTTTTATTCGTTCAGTATCTGCTGCGAAACCAAAAGTGGCTGATTACCCGTTCACTACCTTGATCCCAAGCTTGGGTGTAGTGAGTGTTGTTCCTGAAAAGAGCTTCGTTGTTGCCGATATCCCTGGTCTAATCGAAGGTGCAGCTGATGGCGCAGGCCTTGGTATTCGTTTCCTTAAGCACCTTGAGCGCTGTCGTGTTCTTCTGCATATGATCGATATTATGCCGATCGATCAATCTGATCCTATTCAGAATGCACTGACGATCATTGATGAGCTTGAGCAATACAGTGAAAAAGTTTCACAAAAACCTCGTTGGTTAGTGTTCAACAAAGTTGACCTAATGCCAGAAGACGAAGCAGACGAAAAGATTCAAGAAATCATCGATGCTTTGGGCTGGGAAGGCGAGTACTTCAAGATCTCTGCAGTGAATAAAATCGGCACCAAAGATCTTTGCTTCAAACTAGGTGAGTTTATGGAAAACCTACCTCGTGAAGTTGTAGAAGTTGAAGAAGAAGAGAAAGTAGACTTTATGTGGGATGACTACCATAAAGATGCAATGAGCGGTAAGAATGTCGTTACTGAAGATGACGACGATTGGGATGATTGGGATGACGAAGAAGATGACGGTCATGTTATCTATGTTCGTGACTAATCCCTCTTAACTTCTCATAAATCATCGGTCGCTTTTTCCAAGTACACTGATAGTTTTATTAAACCGCAATGAAAATTGCGGTTTTTTTGTATCTAAATCATTATGTACTGTCGAATTTTAATGCAGACTTTATTTCTAGATAATTAATACCAATCGTAGTAAATAACTGGTCACCCTAGCTTGTTAAAACGCTCGATAACTGCGTTAGAGATTTTGATTGTAGAATAACTACTTATCGAAAATCTCTGCCTTGTTCTCAAGCTTTTTTCCTGCGCTATTTCTGAACACTTACTTACTTACTTACTTACTGTGATTGGTATAACGCCTATGGGAAGGAAATCATGGCATCAAAGCAAAGAGCGATCTCAAGACTTGTCGCTCAATCGGGACAAATGTTACTGGCTCACGGGGCTGAGAGCACACTGGTCGGCGATATCATGCGCCGTATCGGCATTGCTTGTGGGGTTAATGAGGTTGAAGTCGCACTGTCAGCCAATGCGCTTGTTGTTACAACTGTGATGGATGATCACTGTATTACCACCACTCGAAGTTGTGCGGATCGTGGCATTAACATGCAGGTTATCACTGACATTCAACGCATTTGCATCATGATGGAGAAAGGAATTCTTGATTATGATTTGGCGTATAAAAAGATTCAAAACATCAGCCCCGAGCGCTACAACCGTTGGCTAGTGGTTGTGATGATAGGATTATCATGTGCCTCTTTTAGCCGTCTTGCGGGCGGAGATTGGCAGGTATTCATGATGACTTTTATTGCTTCAGCCTGTGGCATGATCGTCAGACAAGAAATTGGCCATCGTCATTTCAATCCTTTATTAAATTTTGCGATCACCGCATTCGTTACCACTACCATCTCTGCTCAAGCCGTACTTTACAATATTGGCGGACAGCCCACGATCGTGATGGCTTCATCGGTATTGATGTTAGTACCCGGCTTCCCTCTGATTAACTCTGTCGCTGATATGCTTAAAGGCCATATTAATATGGGGTTAGCGCGCTTTACCATGGCCAGCTTATTAACTTTGGCGACGAGCTTGGGTATTGTGGCAGCGATGAGTTTATCTGATGTTTGGGGATGGGCGAGCTAATGAGTATTTTCGAACTGTTTTTAGGTTTGCTCAATGATATGTTTTTCGCCGCGATTCCTGCGGTTGGATTCGCATTGGTGTTTAACGTCCCGCAACGCGCTTTAATTTATTGTGCACTTGGCGGCTCTATCGGCCATGGTAGCCGTTATCTGATGATGCACTTTGGTATTCCAATCGAATGGGCAACGTTCTTTGCCGCGACGGTGGTTGGCATGATAGGGGTTCATTGGTCACATAAACTGTTAGCGCATCCTAAGGTATTTACGGTTGCAGCCTTGATTCCTATGGTCCCAGGCGTGTTTGCCTTCAAGGCAATGATTGCTATGGTAGAGATTAACAGGGCAGGCTATACGCCTGAGTTACTGGCAATGTTGATGGAGAACTTTTTGAAATCAATGTTTATTATCGCTGGACTGGCGGTTGGCTTAGCTGTACCAGGGCTGTTATTCTACCGACGCAGACCTATCGTCTAGCATCAAATCTCTTTCAGTTAAGGACAGGACTTTCGATTTATGATCATCAGTATGATTGCAGCAATGGCCAATAACCGTGTAATAGGTAAAGACAACCAGATGCCTTGGCACTTGCCTGCGGATTTTGCATGGTTTAAACGCTCGACTATGGGTAAGCCTGTAGTCATGGGGCGTAAAACCTATGATTCGATCGGGCGTCCTTTACCTGGTCGATTAAACGTTGTGATTAGCCGTGATGCGAGCTTGGAAATTGAAGGGGTGACGACTGTTACTTCGATTGATAAAGCACTAGAGCTGGTCAACGATGTCGATGAAGTGATGATTATCGGTGGTGGTTCAATCTATGAAACTTGCCTACCTAAAGCAGACAAGTTGTATCTGACTTATATCGATTTTGATGTCGATGGTGATACGCAATTTCCAGACTGGGGAGAAGGTTGGAAGCAGAGCTTTAACGAGAGCTATCAAGCTGACGAGAAAAACAAACACAACATGGAGTTTGTGATTCTCGAGCGTTAACTCCTAATTTAAAAACACTTGCGCTGCTGCACGAGTAGCGCAAGTGTTTCGTATATCTATAACGCTTTTTGAGTAAAAAACTGTTTGTCTTCCCAGCGAAGTGCGGTTAAGTCTCCTCCCCAAACGCAGCCAGTATCAAGTCCAATCACGTCTTTTCCGTTATAGCCTTCAAGTGCAGCCCAGTGTCCAAAAACAACGGTTTTATCGAGCTTTATGCGTTGTGGAAGGTCAAACCACGGTACTAATGGTTCATCGGTAATTTCATTGGGTGGTAGCTTACATGCCATGTCGAGTCGACCGTCTTCAAAACAGAAGCGCATTCTTGTAAGGCTATTGATTGCATAGCGATAGCGCTCAATATCATGTAAATCCTGATGCCATAAATCAGGCGTGTTGCTGTACATGTTTTCGATAAGCCATTGCCATCTTTCCGACTTCAGCAAGGATACAACCTCTTGATTTTCGATACGTGCTGTTTCTATGCTCCATTGCGGCGAGATACCCGCATGGCACATCACGAACTCCGGGTGTTCCTGAAGCAAAGGTTGTTGCCTTAACCATTCGAGTAGTAGTTCACGATCTTCAGCATCAAGAATCGTTTGAGTCTTATCTTTTGGTTTCGCTGGAAATAGCCCTAAGGACACCGCCAGAAGGTGCAAGTCGTGGTTGCCTAATACAACCTTAGCTGCGTCACCAAGGCTACGAATAAAGCGTAGAGTTTCCAATGATTTTGGGCCTCGAGCGACTAGGTCTCCAGCTACCCATAAGGTATCTTGGTGTTTATCAAAGTTAATAGCTTCAAGCAGTAATTGAAGTTCGTCGAAGCACCCTTGGATGTCTCCGACAATATAATTCGACACAATAATTTCCTGTAGATACGGATGTACGGCTAATTAAGAATATTAGGGATTGCGAGTCTGAATGGGTCAACTTCGGTAATAAAATCAATGCCCTTGTTATCGGTCATCACATAGTGACCTTGCATAACGCCAACAGGGGTTTCGATGACAGTGCCACTTGTGTAGGTGTATTCGTCGTTGGCTTCAATCACGGGTTGTTGCCCAACCACACCATCACCCTCAATGGTGAGTTGCTTGCCGTTAGAGTCGGTAATTAACCAGCGGCGAGACATAAGCTGCACTGTTGTTTTACTTAGGTTTTTGATGGTAATAATGTAGGCGAAGACATAACGATTCTTCGTTGGCTCAGATTGTTCTTCTATATACTTAGAGTGAACCTGGCATTTGATACAAGGCGTAGATATATCCATATTCGCACCTTTTGTTGTTGATATACTTAATGTAATTAAAGTATTACATAAAAAAGGCTCCTAACCGAAGTGTAGGAGCCTTTTTTATTTATTTGTCAGCGTTGTGACTGTCGTACAACCAGTTTGCCATGTCGACAAACTGCTCGAGCGTTAAGTTCTCAGGACGCATGCTTGGGTTGATACCAAGCTCTTCCAGTACTTCCTTATCGATCAAGCTCTTGTAGCAGTTACGAACCGTTTTACGACGCTGGTTAAAGCCTTCACGACATACGCGATCAAGCCATTTCAGATCTTTTGCCGGGTAAGGCAGCACTTCGTATGGCTGTAGGCGAACAACTGCAGAGTCTACTTTCGGTGGCGGAACGAAGGCCGTTGGTGGCACTTCTAGCACAGGTGTCACTTTACAGTAGTACTGAGCCATCACAGTAAGACGGCCGTAAGCTTTGCTGCCTGGGCCAGCGGCTAGACGGTTAACCACTTCTTTTTGAAGCATAAAGTGCATGTCTTGCACGTCTTTATGGAATTCAAAAAGGTGGAACATCAATGGTGTAGAGATGTTGTATGGCAAGTTACCAAAAATACGTAGCTTGTTGTTTGGTTTAACCAGTTCTTGGAAGTCGAACTTCATCGCATCGCCTTCACGGATCGTTAGCTTATCAGCCAGATCCGGATGGTTACGCAGACGTTCTGCAAGGTCTCTATCCAATTCGATAACAGTAAATTTATCGACAAGCTTACCCACAGGCTCAGTAATAGCGCCTAGACCAGGACCGATCTCTACCAAGTTTTGACCAGGTAATGGGTTAATGCTCGATACGATGCCATCAATAATGTATGGATCGTTAAGGAAGTTTTGACCAAAACGTTTACGCGCTTTGTGCCCTAAGTGGACATCATTTCTCATTGCTTTTTCTCTACTAATTCAATGGCGTGCGTGAGCGCTGTTCTAAAGCTCCCTGTATCGGCTTGGCCTTTCCCTGCCAAGTCTAAGGCGGTACCGTGGTCGACTGATGTGCGAATAAACGGTAAGCCAAGCGTGATGTTCACTGAGCGACCAAACCCTTTGTATTTCAATACCGGGAGTACTTGGTCGTGATACATACCTAAAACAGCATCTGCATCTTGCAAATATTTTTCATTAAAGATGGTATCTGCTGGCAATGGGCCAACTAAATTGATGCCATCTATTTGGCGAATTTTTTCTAGCGTCGGGGTGATGGTTTCAATTTCTTCACGCCCTAAGCAACCATCTTCACCAGCATGTGGATTCAAGCCACACACGTAGATAGTTGGTTTCTCAATAGCAAATTTTTCAACCAAATCTTTATTCAGAATAGTAATAATTTGCTCTAATCTGTCTTCGGTCACTGCTTGAGATACATAAGCTAGTGGGATGTGAGTTGTTACTAGTGCAACACGCAGCCCTTCAGTTGCCAACATCATCACCACCAGTGGCGTATTGGACTTCTCTGCAAAGAACTCGGTATGGCCGCTAAAAGCAACGCCAGCTCGGTTAATTACACCCTTGTGAACAGGGCCGGTGACAATAGCATCAAATTCATCATTCATACAGCCAATTGCTGCGGTTTCTAAAGTATTTAATACGTAATGACCGTTAGCTTCGTTGAGTTGGCCTGCAACCGCCGTTTCAGCTAGTGGAACGTGTTTCACTACCAGTGTACCAGCGCGTTGAGGTGTCTTAGCTGCACTTGCGTCATAATCCAGCAGATCGACTTCGATGCCAAGAATTTTAGCTCGCTCGGCTAGCAGTGTTTTATCAGCACAAACCACGAGTTGATGAGGCCAGCTTTCTTGAGATAGAGCCAGAGTTAAATCTGGACCTATCCCTGCGGGTTCACCTGCGGTTATGACAATACGTTTAGTTGTTGTCATCTTGGTCGTCCTCAACCATTTCAACAAAGGCGCTTGCTCTTACTTCTTGTAGCCAAGCACCAGCTTCTTCGTTGAACTTACGGTTAAATAGAATTTGGTAAGCCTTGTTTTTCAAAGCTGAATCGGTACGGTCGACTTCGCGACGGTCTAGTACTTCAACAATGTGCCAACCGTGCACGGTTTTGAATGGCGCACTGATCTTACCTTCAGGTAGTGTTTCTACTTGGTGTTTGAATTCTGGTACGTACAAGTCAGGTGTTTGGTAGCCTAGCTCGCCGTCTTGAACTGCTGAGCCTGGGTCCTGGCTGTATTGCTGAGCAAGGTCACCGAAGCTCGCTTCACCAGCGTTAACACGACGTGTGATTTCTTCAAGTTGTTCCTTGGCGCCATCATCACTTAGGATCACTGTAGGCTTAATCAAAATATGACGTGCATTCACCTCAGTTACCGCAACAGTTTCTAAGCCTTTCACATCTTCAATTTTCAGAATATGGAAACCAACGCCGCTTCGGAAAGGACCGATGATGCTGCCTTTGTTCTGCATTTTGATTTGATCAGCAAAGATGGTTGGCATCTCTTCTTTGCGCATCCAACCCCAATCACCCCCTTGCAGTGCTTTAGGGCCCTTAGAGTAAGTATATGCCATAGTGCTGAAATCTTTGCCTGAGTTAAGTTCTTCAACTAGCTCAGTAGCTTGAGCTTCTAACTCTTCTTTGGTTTGGTCGTCATTAAAGCGCAGTTGAATGTGGCCAATTTTGTATTGAACGGTCGCGTTAGTCTCTTGCGCTAAGATATCCGCTAGGTTATCGACTTCCGCTGGAAGAATATTGATACGACGACGAACTAAGGCATTGCGCGCTTCACTTGCTGCAATCTCTTTTCTTACTTGCTCACGAAATGCATTGTAGCTAAGGCCTTCTTCCGCAACCGATGCGGTAAGCTGTTCCACCGTTTGGTTATTGTCTTTCGCGATACCTTCAATAGCTTGATCAAGTCGAGCATCATCAATACGGACACCAATGCGTTCCGCTTCTTGAGTTTGAATCGTATCGATGATCAGTTTTTCTAGCACTTGCTCATTGAGCACGTCTTGTGATGGCAGTGTTTGGCCGCTTTTTTTAGCATTTGCGCGCAGCGTTTTCATCGAAGCATCGATGTCGCTTTGTAAGATAACGCCTTCGTTAACGATAACTTTTACGCTATCGAGCTCGACCGGTGCGGCATAACTTGTTGATAAAGTACAAGTCGCTGCGATAGCAATTAATGTGCGTTTCCACAATGTCATGTGTAATCCTTTAAATTTACTGATGTTTTATCAATAAAGAAAATTAGTTATTTAAGAAGAATGGGCGACCGTAGCTCAGCGAGTTGTCGGAGCTACTATCCCCAACGGCGCCAGAGTCAGAACCAATGTTGGTACCAAAGCCTACAATACCGAAGTTAACGCTGAAGTTATTTTCATATTCAGGCGTAGTATTTGGATTACTAATGTTATTTGTCAAACGGTTACTATAGGTAAAGCCGATGTACCAGCAATCCGATTTATAATTGAGTCGAGCTAACCACTCTAGATCTTCTTGTGTTGTTAAGTCATAGAAATATTGAGCGCTTGTGCTCCATTTCGGTGAAATTTGGTACGCACCGAGTAAGCCGGCTTGAGAGATGCCATCTCTTGTTATTGATGATACGTCAAAATCTACAGTTTCATTTATGTATTCTTCTGTAACATAGCGATAGTTGGTTTGTATGTAACCACCAGCAAAGCGGTATTCAAGTGTACTATTCGCTAATTGCATCGAAGATGAGTCAATATCGTATTGCACGCCACCATGGTAGAACAGGTAGTCATCATAGTTGAAGTCCATTTCTATAGCCCAAGACGAATAATTAGTTTTGTTATCAGAGTCGTCGTTGTCTAAAGTCTGTTTTGTATCTTTATCGATATAAAAAATCTGACCAAAAGAAATATTCAAACGCTCTTTATACTCATCATCGAAGAAACGAGATGATGCACCATAACTAATTTGATTCGCAGATGCGATACGATCAACACCGCTATATTTACGGCTTCTAAATAGACCATAGTAATCGGTCTGTAGTAGTGTCGTATCGTAAAGACCAATGTCACTTTGATCTTCTTCTGGTACGTAAAGATACTGAACTTGAGGTTCGAGTGTTTGAGTGTAATTGCCCACAATTTTTGTATCACGTTCAAGAACGATACCTGCGTGGCTTCTAAACTCTGGAATAACTCGACTTACTGATTCTTCCAAGCCTTCATAATCAGAGCCTGCGCCGGTATCAACGCCATCAAGGTCTTGTTGATAGTAAGTACCAAGTAGTCGAGCTTCTGTTGTCCAAGTACCCCAAGTATTGCCTACAGGAATGGTAATGCCAGGTTCCACGTGAATACGGTTCGCAGATGGTTTACCTGCAGCGTCGGTATCAAATATTGAGACATGACTGATCATGTCGAAATCTAAATACTCCATCACTTCAGGAGCATAGTAATTGTACTCTAGCTGTGGCATTAGGCGGTAAGGTAGGTTATTGCTTGTAGTCAGAACTTGGAAATCTCGAACAAGTACCGATGCATCCCAGTTTTGGGAACGGTATGTCGCTCGGCCTTCCTGAAGTAGTTGGCCATCTTCACGGTTACCAATACCAGAACTTAGATCGGTAAAGTAATCAATATCACTGACTTTTGAATAGTCGACTTCAAACAACCACGATTGCTGGAATATCCCTGAATGTTGGAGTTGAGCACCCCAACGGTCACCTTTTTCTGAGTATTTTTTGTCATCCGGCAAATATTCAGACTCGATACTACCTGAGCCAAAATCGCTCAAGTAACGGAATTTACTGTTAAGTTGTGTACCACGCTCCTGCATGTACTTAAAAGTGGTTTCCAAGTCGTAGTTTGGTGCCAAGTTCCAATAAACTGGGATTTCAGCTTCAAAACCGTCGCTTGAACCGTATGAAACGGTTGGATACAAGAAACCGGTTTTACGAGTATCACCAATAGGAACCGTTAAGTACGGTAGGTAAAATACCGGAACACTTTGGATTTCAAAGCGTGGGTTATAAAAAGTGGCTTGTTCTTCGTCTTGGTCGACATCGATACTCGATGCTCTTAGACGCCAAGCATTGTCACCAATCGGGCAAGAGGTAATCGAGCCATCTTCAATCTCATAAACCGCTTTACCTGTTTTTGCGATATAAACAGCATCTCCGCGACCTGGTTCGCAGAGAAATTCGTAATCGGTATTTTCTAACGTCATCTCATCGGTAGTCAGATTGTTAGTCGCTCTATCTGACACCGATTTAATTTGACCATCACTAAAGTTTACGTTGCCTTCAGCTACAACGATATTTTCTTGTTGGTGAAGCGTTACATTATCAGCAAGGATGGTCTTATTTCCTTGCGTAACTCTTACATCTCCTGAATATATTGCCTTTTCACCATTGATAGCTTCTAAGCGATCTGACTCAACGTGAGCGGGTAGCTGTGTCTCGTTTTCTGCAGCGGGTTCGATCAAGCATTGATCTATAGAGGGCATTTCCTGCACACTACTATCGGTGATTGTTTCAGCTTGAGTTGTCGACACGTATAACGCCGTACTTATAGACGCGGCTAACAAGGTGCGGGAAAAAGATTGCATGAAGTTGAACTATCCTGTGTCACTAGATGAAGGGTTGATCTAGTATCAATCCAATTAATAAAGCATTTTCCTTATGATAAAGGAAATAATAGCATTCAGCATCATCAGACAGCATTACTCAGATAAAATTCATAGATAGAGAACACATAATGCAAATATTTGGCAAAATTTTGGGCGCGTTTTTTGGCTTTTTATTTGGAGGGCCGCTCGGTTTAGTTTTTGGTCTGTTTTTAGGACACCAATTCGATAAAGCTCGCCGATTGAACCAATCAGGCTTCAATAGTTCTGGTTTTGGTCGAGGTCCAAGCCAAGCAGAAAGACAGAACGAGTTTTTTAAATCCGCTTTTGCGGTTATGGGGCACGTTGCTAAAGCGAAAGGACAGGTAACGCCAGAAGAGATTCAACTCGCTTCCACCATGATGGAACGCATGAACCTGCATGGCGAACAACGCAAAGCGGCGCAAGATGCATTCCGTGACGGCAAAGAGAGCGACTTCCCTCTGAGCGAAGTACTTGAGCGAGTGAAAATCTCATCGGGTGGCCGTTTTGATTTACTACAGTTTTTTTTAGAGCTTCAGGTATCTGCCGCATTTGCGGATGGAAGTTTGCACCCGAGTGAGCGCCAAGTTCTGCATAAAATAGCGCAAGGCCTAGGGTTTTCGGCAGAGCAACTAGAGCGCCGCTTGCAGATGCAGGAAGCAGCGTTCCGTTTCCAACAGCAAGGTGGAAGCTTTGGTGGCCATCAAGGCCATGGGCAATCATCAGGTTGGCAACAGGCTTCACAACAGAACCAGCTAGGCGACGCATATAAGGTTCTTGGTGTGAGTGAAAGTGCTGACGGTAAAGAGGTGAAGAAAGCCTACCGCAAACTGATGAATGAGCACCACCCAGATAAACTGATGGCGAAAGGTTTACCGCCAGAGATGATGAATGTTGCGAAAGAGAAATCGCAAGAAATTCAAAATGCTTATGACTTGATAAAAAAAGTTAAAGGTTTTAAGTAACAGAACATAAGCCGAGCCATGACATTAAATGACTCGGTTTTTATTAAAGGGAATTATATGACGGTAACGTATCAGGATGTTCTAGAGTTTTGGTTCGATGAATTGACGCCAAAAGACTGGTTTACTGGCGGCGAAGAAATTGATGCTTTGATTGAGGCTCGCTTTTCTGACTTACACCGATCAGCAGCTCAAGGTGAGCTATTTGAATGGCGACAAAACGCACAAGGACGATTGGCAGAGATTATCGTGCTTGATCAGTTTTCTCGCAATATTGGTAGAAACAGTCCGGCAGCTTTTTCGGTTGATCCGATGGCGTTGGCTCTAGCACAAGAGGCGGTAGCGGGTGGTTTTGATCACCAACTTAACGAGCAACAAAAAAGCTTCCTGTATATGCCTTATATGCATAGTGAGTCTTTGTTAGTCCATGAACAAGCCGTGGAGCTCTTTTCTCAAACGGGATTAGAACATAATTTGGATTTTGAGTTTAAGCACAAGGTTATCATTGAGCGTTTTGGTCGTTACCCTCATCGTAATGAAGTGCTAGGGCGAACTTCAACGTCTGAAGAAGTGGAATTCTTGCAGCAACCGGGATCAAGTTTTTAATTGTAGAGATACGGTCAATATTTGAGAAGAGGCTAGTGGTTGATAAAACCCTAGCCTCTTTTTTGTTTTGCTTTAGTTATGAAGTTTAGCGTTATAGCTAGTTAGCTTGGTTGAGCGACCAATCGTACTCATAGTTGATTTTGTTAGTACTCGGTACTGACTTAACTCGATATTGGTCTAGGTGTTGAATAAGCTGCTTTTGGTCACCAAAATCCACAGCAAACCACTCATAAATCGATGATAGCTGGAGCTTATTACCTTTAACCAACACACCTTTATCACTATTAACAAATTCAGACGCTGCTTGTTCCAGTAGAGTTTCGGTGTTGTCAGAAGTAAAGGCTTGAGGTTGGAGGTTAGGGCAACCTAAACTCGCACAATTTACCGCGTAGTGTGTGCGGGGATCTTGCCAAATAGGTCTTAAAATCCGATGCTCAATATCATTGAGTGTCAGTGATTTTCCATTGACGATGACGACATCATCTCCCCATGGGCCAAAGCTAAATAGGCTTCCGAGCTTAGTGATAGATTTAACTGGGTAGGCATCTAGAATCAAATCGACAGTCACGGCGTTGTATAGATTAACCCAATAGGCATACTGCTCCGCTTTTGAATAGTCGAGCGGATTAACCTGTTCTAGTCTCTTGATGTATTGCTTGAGTTTGGTCTTATCGGCAGTGTTCACCGCTTGGTAGCGAACTAGGGTATTTTGACCTTGTTGAACTAAGTAGTTGTCGAGGAATCGCTGCCAATCTTGATGAGATACCTGTTCTAGATTGGTTTCGTCGCTTTGATTCCAGTATGGCCAAAGATCGGATTTAGGTGCAGACCAAGCTAAGGTTGAGAAAAGTAGGCTGATAATAACGAGTAGTTGTTTCATGGCATTCTCCTGATGACTGACTACTAAGACCTTATGCTTTGCGATTTTCTTTCATGGCTCTTCAGTTAAATTACAGACTTAAGTCTAATAAATATATTCAGTTAAATAAAAAAGGTTGGCACTAGGCCAACCTTTTATGTGTACACAAAACAGTGCGATTCTATTTCAATACTTCTTATTTTAAGAAGCTAGGAATCTTAGCTTCAAACTCTGAAATCTTATCGGCGTGTTGAAGTGTTAGGCCGATGTTATCTAGGCCATTCAGTAAGCAGTGACGACGGAACTCATCAATTTCAAACGAGTACTCTTTACCGTCCGCGCTAACTTTCATTGCTTCTAGGTCAACTGTGATTTCTGCACCTTCATTCGCTTCAACGAATTGGAATAGCTCATCCACTTCTTGCTCAGTCAATCGAACTGGCACCATTTGGTTGTTGATCGAGTTACCGTAGAAAATGTCGGCAAAGCTTGGTGCGATCATTACTTGGATACCGTAATCGGCAAGTGCCCAAGGTGCGTGTTCACGAGATGAACCACAACCAAAGTTTTCACGAGCTAGAAGAATTGAAGCGCCTTGGTAGCGTTCTTCATTCATTACAAATTCAGGGTTTGGTTGCTGGCCTGCGTCATCTAAGAAGCGCCAATCGTGGAACAAGTGCTTACCAAAACCGATGCGGTTTACTTTCTGTAGAAACTGCTTTGGAATGATCGCATCAGTATCGATGTTGGCCGTATCTAGAGGAACGACTAATCCGGTGTGTTGTTGAAAACCTGACATGTTAAATCCTCTAATTAAAGTTCACGAATATCGACAAAGTGACCAGCGATCGCTGCTGCTGCTGCCATTGCTGGGCTAACTAGGTGCGTACGACCATCACGGCCTTGGCGACCTTCAAAGTTACGGTTGGATGTAGAAGCACAGCGCTCTTGTGGACCAAGACGGTCGTTGTTCATTGCAAGACACATAGAACAGCCTGGTAAGCGCCATTCAAAGCCTGCTTCGATGAAGATCTTATCTAGGCCTTCAGCTTCCGCTTGTGCTTTAACTTGTTCTGAACCCGGAACGATAAGCGCTTGAACGTGTTTCGCTACTTGACGGCCTTTCGCTACCGCTGCTGCTGCACGCATGTCTTCGATACGAGAGTTAGTACAAGAGCCAACGAATACTTTATCGACATTGTAATCCGATAGAGATTTACCTGCTTCAAGGCCCATGTAAGCTAATGCTTTTTCAGCCGATGCTTTTTCTACAGGGTCAGCGAAGCTTTCAGGTGCTGGGATTGGTGTGTCTACCGAGATAACCTGACCTGGGTTTGTTCCCCAAGTGACTTGTGGTTTGATGTCTGCCGCTTCTAGCGTGACAACGGCATCGAATTTAGCGTCAGCATCGGTTTTCAATGTGTCCCAGTATTCAATTGCCGCTTCTAGGTCTTCGCCTTGTGGAGAGAACTTGCGACCTTTGATGTATTCGTATGTTGTTGCATCTGGAGCAATTAGACCCGCTTTAGCACCCAACTCGATTGCCATGTTACATACCGTCATACGACCTTCCATCGTAAGGTCTGTAATTGCCTCACCACAGAATTCAACCACGTAGCCAGTACCGCCAGCCGCTGTTGTTTTACCGATGATCGCTAGCACGATGTCTTTTGCAGTGATACCCGGATCAACCTTACCTTTTACTTCGATCTTCATGGTTTTAGCGCGAGCTTGTTTTAGCGTTTGCGTTGCTAGAACGTGCTCCACTTCAGAAGTACCGATACCGAATGCTAAAGAACCGAATGCACCGTGTGTTGCTGTGTGTGAGTCACCACATACGATGGTCATGCCCGGCAGAGTAATACCTAGCTCTGGGCCCATTACGTGCACAATACCTTGGTATTTGTGGTTTAGATCGTAAAGCGTGACACCAAATTCTTCACAGTTTTTCGATAGCGTTTCCATTTGGATACGAGCCATCTCACCAGAAGCGTTGATGTCTTTCGTTTGTGTCGATACGTTGTGATCCATGGTCGCAAAAGTTTTGCCTACTTGGCGAACTTTACGGCCTTTTTCACGCAGGCCATCAAAGGCTTGTGGCGAGGTTACTTCATGGACTAAGTGGCGATCGATATAAAGAATTGGTGTTTCGCCCTTCGCTGCAACCGCAACGTGAGCGTCATAAACTTTTTCGTATAAGGTTTTTGCTTGCTGGTTTGTCGACATAGCTTTTCTTCCTTGGGAGCATCAGTCCCAGTGTTTGTTTCGAGCCAAGTCATGCGGTTTACGCTGACTTGGCTTGATATTATTCTTATGTACTTGCTTTTAATCGGAGCATTTAGCTTATGAAACTAAGATGTACTCAGCGATCTTGTCACCCATTTCAGAGGTAGTCAGTGCTTGGTTTTTACCTGCAAGGTCTGCTGTTAGCTCGCCTGCTGAAAGCGCTTTAGATACCGCTGCTTCGATGTCTTGTGCTGCCGCTTCTTCGCCTAGGCTGTAACGAAGCATTAGTGCTGCAGAAAGGATTTGCGCTACTGGGTTTGCAATGTTCTTACCTGCGATATCTGGTGCGCTGCCACCTGCTGGCTCGTATAGGCCGAAGTTGCTTTCGTTCAAGCTAGCAGAAGGAAGCATACCCATAGAGCCTGTGATCATTGCGCACTCATCAGAGATGATGTCGCCGAAGATGTTTGAACACAGCATTACGTCAAACTGAGAAGGATCTTTGATTAGCTGCATGGTCGCGTTGTCGATGTACATGTGGTTTAGCGTGACATCTGGGTAATCTTTTGCAATCTCTTCGACAACTTCGCGCCATAAGATAGAGCTCTGTAGAACGTTCGCTTTATCGATTGAGTAAACGTTTTTGTTACGTAGGCGTGCCGATTCAAACGCAATCTTTGCAATACGTTCGATTTCGTAGCGGTGGTAAACCTCAGTATCAAATGCTTTTTCAGTTGCGCCTTCGCCTTCACGACCTTTAGGTTGGCCGAAGTAGATGCCGCCTGTTAGCTCACGTACTACCACGATGTCGAAACCGTTACCTGAGATGTCAGCACGTAAAGGAGAGAAAGACTCTAAACCTTTATGGATTTGTGCAGGACGTAGGTTGCAGAACAGTTGGAAGTGTTTACGGAGAGGAAGTAGGGCACCACGCTCTGGTTGATCGTTTGGTGGAAGGTGTTCCCATTTAGGACCGCCGACAGAACCAAAAAGTACTGCGTCAGATTCTTCACAGCCAGTTACTGTTGCTTCTGGAAGTGGACAGCCGTGGTTATCAATCGCAATACCACCAACATCATACTCTTCGCGAGAAAAGCTAATCGCGTGCTTCTTTTCGATCGCGTCTAGCACTTTATGTGCTTGTTGCATTACTTCTGGGCCAATGCCATCACCAGGTAGTACGGCAATTTTGTATGATTTATCAGTCATGTTAATCCTTTAATTCTTTGTTACTGAGCTATTTGGCTCGTTTTAAATTTTGTCCCTAAAGCCAATAACATCGGCTCTAGGGCTCTGTTATTGGGTATTTAAACTGTCGCGATTTTTTGCTGTTTCATTTCAGCAATGGTGTCGGCACGTTGAATGCTATTGATAACATGCAGTAGCGCCTGACCAGAAGCTTCAACGATATCGGTTGATACGCCTGTACCGTGGTACTTGCGGCCTTTATAGTTAGCAATAATATCAGCTTGGCCTAGGCCATCTTCGCCTTCACCTTTGGCGGTAAGGTCGAATTTATCCAATGCAATTTCGTAACCCGTTAAGCGGTAAATACATTGATATAGCGCATCAACAGGGCCGTTACCGACAGCCGCTTCGCATTTCTCTTCATCGCCACATTGCAGCTTGATGCTGGTGGTAGACATAACACTACCAGATTGTACGCTTAGGTAGTTAAGTTTATAGAAGTCATCTTCGTCGCGTAGGTTCGCGAAATGCATTAATGCTTCTAAGTCGTAATCGAATACTTGGCCTTTACGGTCAGCCAGCTTCAAGAAGTCTTCGTACAATGAATCTAGGTTGTATTCGTTGTCTTTGTAGCCCATCGCGTCCATGTGGCTCTTAACAGCCGCTCGGCCACTACGGCTGGTTAAGTTCAATGCTTTGTTTTTCAAGCCAATAGACTCAGGCGTCATGATCTCGTAAGTGTTCTTGTTCTTAAGCATGCCATCTTGGTGAATACCTGAAGAGTGGCTGAATGCGTTAGCACCGACGATTGCCTTGTTGTCTTGAATTGGCATGTGGCAAAGCTGGCTAACCAACTTACTGGTACGGTGAATCTCTTTATGATCCAAGCCGGTGTGAACCCCCAAAAGCTCTTGACGAGTTTTGATGATCATTGCGATTTCTTCTAAAGAACAGTTACCTGCACGTTCGCCAATACCATTGATTGTGCCTTCAATTTGACGAGCGCCCGCTTGCACAGCAGCAATTGAGTTTGCAACCGACATACCTAAGTCATCGTGACAGTGAACAGAGATGATGGCTTGGTCGATGTTGGGTACGCGATCGAATAGCGTTTTGATAATGCCACCAAACTCATTCGGTACTGTATAGCCTACCGTGTCTGGAATATTGATGGTTTTTGCGCCAGCGTTAATCGCGGCTTCAACCATACGACATAGGTTGTCGATAGGGGTACGACCGGCATCTTCACATGAGAACTCAACATCGTCAGTGTAGTTACGCGCGTGTTTGACGGCTTTCACTGCCATCTCGACAACATCGTCGTAGCTGCGGCGTAATTTGTCTTGTACGTGAACTGTTGATGTTGAAATGAAGGTATGAATACGGAACTGGTCAGCAACTTTAAGCGCTTCTGCAGCGGCGTCGATATCTTTCGCTACGGCACGAGAAAGTGCACAAATACGGCTGTCTTTGATGTGTTTAGCGATGGTTTGTACAGACTCAAAATCACCTGGCGAAGAGATAGGGAAGCCAGCTTCGATAACATCGACACCCAGTCTCTCAAGAGCATAAGCGATCTGTAACTTCTCTTTTACCGTAAGGCTTGCAGCCAATGCTTGCTCGCCGTCACGTAAGGTAGTATCAAAAATTATTACTTGATCGTTCATGGGTGCTTCCTTATATCGATAATGAATCGATTGCTATCCAAATTATTATTAAGAATGATGTTCTTTTAAAAGTGCCAGTTACAAAAAAACCCGCTCAGTGCGGGTTTTAATATTTGTGTAGTTCTTGACCCACAACTTACCCGCGCGATTGGTTCACGATAAGGAGAAGTTTCAGCAGTAGAGAAGAAGAAAAAATCATTACACAAATATCCGTAAATAAACTGTTAACACCATATTTACCGCAATTTATTCTGAGCGTCAAACAAGAAAATCCAATATCAGCGTACATTGGCAGTGTTTTGGTTTGGTTTGTGCTGTTTTTTGTGCTTTAGTTGGTCAAATCGACTGATTGGTGGTTTTGTATTGGCGGGTTAGTTTATCGTTTGGTCGATGTGTAGGTTAAAACTTTGTAGTAAATCTTTTTGATGGAACGATTCACCAAAAAAATTACAAGCGTGACCCAATTAATTAATCACTTGATTAAATAGTGAGTAATTAATCTTCTACTGTTACGCCTGTTTATCTCTATAATTAATCGGATGATTAATTATAGAGATGGATTTTGGCCATGACGGCACGAAAAGCGGGGCGACCTCAACAGAACTTAGATGTTCGACAGTTATTGATTGAGCATGCTCGCGATCTGTTTGTTGTTCAGCCATACGACAAGGTCTCGACACGTCTGATTGCTGATCGTGCGGGTGTGAACATTGCGATGATCCGTTATTACTTTGGCAGTAAGGCTGGGTTATTTGAGGCGATGCTACGTGAAACCCTACGACCGATGCAATTGCAGATGCAAAGGTTGGTTGAAGAAAGCAGTCATGAGAACTTTCTTGATCTAATGCGGACTTACTACAAAGAGATGGTCAAGGTGCCCAAGTTTCCTCGCTTGATTGCCCAAGTAATGAATATGCCCCCCTCTGAAGTGCAAAGAGAGTTGCTCGAAAAGGTTTTCCTCGATGTGGCCAAGCCAGCCCAAGATGTCATTTTTGAAAAGTTGGTGGCACAAGGTGTCTTAAGAAAAGAGATGGATCCCAAGCTCTGTCGCGTGTCGTATATAAGCTTGATGGTATTTCCGTTCATTGCGCCGCCCCCTCTATTAGCAATCCATGGTATTGAGATTAATGAAGAATTTCTTAACCGTTTAATCGAACACAACATTCAATTGATGACAGAAGGCTTTATAAACACGCCTAGCCCTTCTTCCGTGCAGGACCAAAGATAATGAAAATAAATAAAAAACTACTCTTCTTTCCGGCACTTGCGGTTGGTGTCATTGGCCTTGTGGTTGCGATTAACTTGAAGCCGGATCTTCCAACCAAGCCTGCGGATGATAGAGCTCGCTTAGTTGACACAGTAAGCCTAGAGCAACAACTGATAGCACCGTTAGCGGTTGGCTTTGGCAAAGTGGTGCCGAAAGTCGAATGGAAAGCGATTGCCGAGGTGACTGGACAGATCGTTTATCGTCATCCGGATCTTGAGAAAGGTCAGGTGATCCCTGCGGGAACGGTTGTGCTCAAGGTTGATCCATTGGATTACGAATTGAAACTGATACAAGCAGAGGCGGATCTAAAATCAAGCCAAACCTCATTAGCAAAATTGAATCAAGAAGAAGACAACCTGAATCAGACTCTTAAGATCGAAAAGAATCGCTTAGTGATCAGCAACAAAGAGCTACAACGTAAACAAGATCTGCGTAAGAAAGGGCTGACTTCTCAATCGGATGTCGACCTGCAACAACAAAGTGCACTGTCTCAACAGAAGCTAGTGTTGGATATCGCGAACCAAATCGCTTTAATGCCTGATGAAAAACGCGTTGCGGAAGCGGTGATAAAGGTCAATGTGTCTAAAGTAAAAGAGGCGCAGCGCTCTCTCGATAAGACCACCATCATTTTGCCAAGAGCGATGAGAATTGCTCAAGTTGATATCGAACAAAACCAAGTGGTTAACCTTCAGCAAGAGATGTTTGTTGCTCACGGAATTGATGTCATGGAAGTGGAGGCGCAACTTTCTATTCACGATATGCAAACTTTAGCCTCCAGTTTTAAGCAGTTCCCTCGCGATGCTGCAGGGATCCCTAATCCTTATGAAGCGCCAATCAAAGCGACGATTCAACTTAACAGCGGCAACCTGAACCTGAGTTGGCCTGCGAAGGTGGCAAGAATCAGTGAGACGGTTGATGAAAACCAAGCGACAGCCGGAATTATTCTCGAGATCGCTCAAGACTATTCACAACTGCAGCCAAGCAATGCGACCCCTTTGGTCAACGGCATGTTTGTAAAAGCTGAGATTGAAGGTGTCGCGAATCTAAGTTGGGTGGTTCCAGAGCGAGCATTGCACGGTGACAAGGTTTACCTGATGGATGACAATCAGCGCTTGCAAGTGGTGAATGTTGAAGTGCTTTATCGCAGAGATAACCAAGTGGTTGTGAGTGGCGAGCTACAAACGGGAGATAAATTGGTTCTTAATGACGTCCTGCCAGCTATCGAAGGCATGTTACTGAAAGAGTCGAACTCTACAGAGGTTAAGCTTGAATCGGATACTCAGGAGAGTGCGTCATGATCAAGTTCTTTTCTAGGCACCCAACAGCTGCAAATTTGTTGATGCTTGGGTTATTGATCATGGGTATAAGCTCATTATCAACCATCAAGCGTGAAACCTTCCCCGCTTATGATCCGCCTTATATTATGGCTGCCATCGTTTATCCCGGTGCATCACCACAAGAAGTGGAAGAAAGCTTGTGTGTACGAATGGAAGATGCCGTCGATGGCCTAGCTAACATTGAAGAGACTCAGTGTGAAGCCATCGAAGGTAGCGCACGTCTAATCCTGAAGTTGAATGAGAAAGCGGATATCGGTCGAATGCTGGTGGATGTGCAAACTCAAATCAACTCGATCAATGATTTCCCAACTGAGATTGAATCGCCTGTTGTTCAAGAACTGGATTGGAATGAACCGGTTGTTGATATCGCCATCACAGCAGAAACGTCGTGGCCGGAGCTTAAGGCCTACGCTGAAGACCTCAAACGTATCATGAAGCTTGATTATGATGTTTCACTGGTCGATGTTAGCGGCTTCTCTGATCATCAATACCGCGTTGAACTGGATACCCAAGCCATTCGTCAGCTGGGTTTGAGTGTCGGTGATATCGCAGATCAGATTGGCCGTCAAAATGTAAAACTGCCGAGCGGTAACGTTGAAACACCAGACAAGAACTTTCTGATTCGTTTCGACGAGAGACGTATTACGCCTGTTGAACTGGAAAGTATCGTGGTTGGTTCTGCGCCTAATGGCTCTGTGATCCGTTTGAGGGATATTGCTAAGATCACCGATCGCTTTGAACTGGATGAACAGAAGGTGTTATTTGATGGTAAGCCTTCTGCGCTATTGAAAATCAGTAAGAATAAAGAAGATGATGCGTTACGAATCAAAGAGAACGTGACGCGTTTCGTTGAAGATCAGAGCGCGATTGCCCCTGATGGCGTGACGCTACAAATGACCAACGATCTCTCCTCTGTGCTGTGGGATCGCCTTACCATGATGGTTCGCAATGGCTGGCAAGGTATTGTGCTGGTATTTGCCACCATGTGGCTGTTCTTCAGTTTACGCTATTCATTCTGGGTTGCGGCTGGCTTACCGGTTGCCTTCCTAGGTGGCTTATTCTTAATGGCTAACCTTGGTTTATCAATTAACATCATGTCATTGGTTGGCTTGCTAATGGCGATTGGTATCATGATGGATGACGCCATCGTGATTGCCGAATCGATAGCGTCCCATTTAGATCGGGGGCAAAACGTTGATGATGCGGTGTACAACGGCGTTAAGAAAGTGTTTCCCGGAGTGTTGTCTTCTTTCTTAACCACGGTGTGTATTTTCGGTAGCTTACTGTTCCTAGATGGCGAGATGGGCGCGGTGCTTAAGGCCGTTCCTCAAGTCTTGATTTTGGTGCTGTCGTTGAGCTTGATTGAAGCCTTCCTGATCCTACCTAATCACCTATCTCATTCATTACACAAAGAAAAGAATGACAAGCCAGCGCTGCGTTTTAAGGTTGTGTTGCTTGAGAAGTTTGAGAACTTCCGTAATACCACTTTGATGAACATGGTTGAGAAAGTCGTGACGTTCCGCTACGCCTTTATGGGCGGAGTGATTACGCTATTGTTGCTTTCAGTAGCCTTGATTGCTGGCGGGGTTGTTAAGTTTCAACCTTTCCCTGAGCTGGATGGTGATATTGCCGAAGCGCGTATCATTCTTCCACCGGGCGCATCACTGTCTCAAACCGAAAAAGTCGTCGATAAAATTGTCGCGTCGGCTGAGCGTTTGAACAAGCAATGGAGCGAAGAGGTTGAAGAAGGCAATACACTGGTCGAGCACATAACTAGCCAATTCAATGCTAACGCCGATGCCAATGAATCTGGCCCACACCTAGCCACAGTGCGCTTAGACTTACGCGGAGCAGAGAGTCGTAATACGGTGATCGATGATTTCATCGATGCATGGCGAGAGGACATCGGTGAACTTGCAGATCCAATCTCACTGGTATTCAAGCAACCCACCATGGGGCCGGGTGGTCGCGCTATCGAGATTCGAGCTAAGCATGATGACCTAAGTGCATTGAAATCCGCTTCTCTGGATATTCAGGAATACCTTAATCAGTTCGATGGCGTGCACGGCGTGCTTGACGACATGCGTATGGGTAAAGAAGAGATCTTGGTGAAGCTGCGTCCGGGAGCTGAAACCTACAATGTGAATGGGCAGATGATTGCTTCCCAATTGCGTGCGGCTTTCTTTGGTCAGACAGCGGATGAGATTCAAATCGGTGTTGAGAATATCTCGATTGAAGTGCGTCTTGATAAAGAGCAAGCGGGCGACATACAGCAGCTGGCCAACTTCCCGATCATCACCGCAGATGGCAGTCAGATCCCGCTAGCAACGTTGGCGACGTTAGATTTCCAACGTAATTACGTGCGAATTCAGCGTATTGATGGGCTGAGAACCATCAGTATCTTTGGTGATATTGATAACAAGAAAGCGAGTTCATCCGCGATCTTGGCTCAGTTCCAAAAAGATGAAGCCGCCAAACTTATTCAGAAGTACCCGGGTTTACGCTTTGATTTCGAAGGGGAGGCCAAAGATGCGGCTAAGACTGGAGCCTCTATGGGCAAAGGCTTCTTACTCGGCTTATTTGGCGTGTTTGCGATTCTTAGCTATCAATTCCGAAGCTACTTAGAGCCTGTGGTTGTGATGTTGGCGATTCCACTGGCGTTCATTGGTGTCGTTGTTGGTCACTGGTTGTTAGGTCACGCACTGAGTATGCCAAGCATGATGGGTTTTGTGTCGCTCGCTGGGATCGTGGTTAATGATTCGATTTTGTTGGTGCAATACATACGTCACCATGTCGATGAAGGAGATAGCGTACATGATTCCGTTGTTAAGGCGAGTCGTGAGCGGTTCCGAGCGGTATTTTTGACCTCAATGACAACCGCCGCAGGTTTACTACCGTTATTAACCGAAACCAGCTTGCAGGCTCAGGTTATTCAGCCACTGGTTATTTCAATCGTATTTGGTATTTTTGCTTCGACCTTATTGGTGCTGTTTATGATCCCTGCTGCTTACGCAATATTGGCGGACTTTGGTTTAGTGAAAAAGCACGAGCCTCTCTCGCTATAGACATTGGAAGCAAGAAAATAAGTAATAAACAATAAAGCGGCCTAGTGCCGCTTTATCTTTATAGGGTGTTTTTTCATATCCTTGGCCCGAGCGGCTGCACTGCGCATCCCAAGGAAATTTCATTTTAGTTCATTCAAAACGTCACTTAACTGTCATTTGTTGAGCATAACTTGAGCCTTAACTGAATAAGGATTGTTAAGGAGATCGTATGCGTACAATCGAACCTATTGTCCGTTGGGATGTGGCATTTTCTGTTTTCTGTTTAAAAAACCGTTATAGCGGGCAACATGCAACGCTCAGTAAAGCGGTGTCTCATACTGGAGATGGACACCTTTACGTGTTAATTGCATTGATTGCTTTGTTGGCTGATAGCAGTACTGGCCGAGATTTTCTATTGGTCGGTTTAACCGCCTTTGCTATCGAGTTGCCTATCTACTGGCTCGCGAAAAATACCCTCAAACGCCGCAGACCGGCAGAGTTCTCTTCACTGCTTTATTCCCACATTGTGCCATCCGATAAATACAGCCTGCCATCTGGGCATTCCGCGGCGGCTTTTGTTATGGCGACCCTAATCGGACATTTCTATCCGAGCTTATATCTCTTTAGTTTGTTTTGGGCGATCGCGATCGCTGGCTCTCGAATCTTACTTGGTGTGCACTTTTTAACAGACGTACTGATAGGTGCCGCCTTGGGCATTGCTTGTACGAGTCTAGCTATCAGTTTCATTCTGTAATCATTTTTTTGGCAATCTCTGCCGCGTTCAAGTGGCAACTCTAAAGGAAAAAGTATGAAAATCTTATATGGCGTACAGGGCACTGGAAATGGTCATATTACACGAGCAAGGGCAATGGCTGTCGCGTTTCGTCAGCAAAATATCGATGTCGACTTTCTATTCTCTGGAAGAGATGAGAGCAAGTACTTCTCGATGGAAGAATTTGGAAACTACCAAACCCGCAGTGGCTTAACGTTTTATAGTGAGCAGGGGCAGGTGAAATACGGCAAGACATTCATGAAGAACAACATCTGGCGATTTCTGAGTGAGATTAACCAGATCGATCTGACACCATATGATTTAGTGCTTAACGACTTTGAACCCGTGACCGCTTGGGCAGCTAAAAGACAGGGCGTACCTTGCATAGGGATAAGCCACCAGAATGCGTTTCGTTATGATGTACCCAAAGAAGGGGGTAACTGGATTGAACATTCAGTGATTCAACATTTCGCCCCAACCGCGCACTCAATTGGGTTGCACTGGTATCACTTTGAACAGCCGATACTTCCTCCTATTGTTCATACGCCGATCGCTCACACGCTAGTTGGTGAGCAACAAACCAAAACAGCACAAGACTTTACGTTGGTCTATTTGCCATTTGAGGATCTTGAGTCGATCTCAGAGCTGCTGATGAAGTTCATTTCGCACAACTTTGTCTGTTACCACCCAGATGTTATTGAGCATAGCCGAGTCGAAAATATTGAGTTCAAACCACTCAGTCATGCGGGCTTCCAATTCGACCTTAATCAGTGCTCAGGTGTGGTCGCAAATGGCGGCTTTGAATTGCCGTCTGAAGCTTTAACCTTAGGGAAGAAATTGCTTCTCAAACCACTTGAAGGGCAGTTCGAACAACAGAGCAATGTGGCGACGCTAGAGGCTCTTGGATTAGCTCAGACCATGACCTTTTTAGATGCAGCTATCTTTCGTGCTTGGCTCAGTGAAAAACAGGCTGAAGTGGTCACCTATCCAGACGTGGCAAGTGCACTCGTTGAGTGGGTATTAGCGGGAAATTGGTCTAATCAAGATGACTTAAGAAAGCAACTTTGGGACAAGGTAGACTTTCCAAGTTATGCATCGCTCACCTAACTCATAAGTGTTATTTCTGAATCAGCTGGCCAACTAATTCATCGGTTCAATAAATTGTAACAATTGTAACCAAAAGATAGAACAGCTAAATAAGTCGAAATCAAACTCATAAGTTGAGCTTTTTATATTTTTTTATAACTCTATAAATTACTGATTTTTAGAAGTTATTTAATCATTAAGGTAAAATAAAATTATTCTTTATCAATCTTGTTGGTAGCTCGAGATGTATTGGTTAATAGTAATGTCAATCCGAAAAACATCGGTCTGATAAATATAAGAATTAGTGGTTATCTATTCTCATACCATTACCAATTTAACGCTGTCGAACCGACAAGAGGCAACTTGAATGTTAGATAAAAAAGACGCAATGAGTGCTATTGCAAGCTACAGAATGGAAAGCACACTTCGTGGAGTCGACTTAAATCTTTTGACTGTATTTGATGCAGTTATGCAAGAGCAAAACATTACACGTGCAGCTCACAATCTGGGTATGTCTCAGCCTGCTGTAAGTAACGCTGTTGCTCGTCTAAAAGTGATGTTTAACGACGAACTATTCATGCGTCAAGGTCGTGGTATTCAACCGACTCAACGTGCTCGTCAGTTGTTTGGTCCAATCCGCCAAGCGCTACAATTAGTACGCAACGAACTACCAAGTTCTGTGTTCTCTCCGGAGTCGTCTTCTCGCCTGTTCAAACTTGCGATTTGCAGCCCTTGTGACATGCGTTTTGCACCTAAGATTATGTCTACAATCAACGACCAAGCACCGAGCGTTAAACTGCACATGGATGCTGAATTCGATCGTCAACTTTCTGAGCGTATGCGTTACCAAGAAATCGACTTCGTTATCGATTACGCTCGTTTTGATGAGCAAGGCTTCTCAAGCACTGAAATCTTCCAAGACGAGTTAGTTGTGGTTGCTTCTGCTTCTCACCCACGCATCAACGGTGAAGTTTCTGCGGCAGAGCTGCTTAACGAAAAGCACGCAAAACTGTCTCGCATCCATGGTCAACGTAGCTTCTCTGAGCAAGCTTACCGTGACCTAGATTGCACGCCTTTCTACGAAGGTACGAGCTTGAGCAACGTTCTTTACGTTGTAGGCCAATCTGAACTAGTAACAATTGCTCCTCGTTGGATGGTTGAACATGCTGCAAACAAAGAGCAGCTTCAGATTCTAGATTTCCCATTCGATAATGCGGCGATTTCTGGCTTCCTAAGCTGGCACGAATCAAGTGAAAAGGATAAAGGACACATTTGGTTACGAGATCAGTTAATGATGATCTGTGGCGAAGTAGTGGCACTTAACTAGACACTAATCCCTATGATTTATAAGCCCTAAGCTAGGAGTCTGGCTTGGGGCTTTTTTGTACCTGCTATTTTTGTTGATAGAAAACTTAGCGTGAGACGTACTATTACTTATAACTTTGAGCTTCATCAGTTGCCTTTTCCATGATCAGAGGTACACTTGTGCGCTCAAAAAAGCTTACAGGTGTAAGCCAAAGGTAAAGAGATGGCCAATTTAGATTTTCATATCGTAAAAAGACTTCGTGACCAAATTGCCCAAGGCGGCAACCGTACAGCTTTGAAGCACAAAGTAGACAATGTATGGCAAGGCATTAGCTGGGAACAGTTTGGACAACAAATCGATACGCTTTCATTAGCACTGTTGGCTCAAGGACTGAGAGTTCAGGATAAGATCGGTATCTATTCGAACAATATGCCTCAATGGACCGTGGCAGATTTTGCATCTTTACAAGCACGTCTTGTGACTGTGCCGATTTATCCAACCAACACAGCAGCGCAGTCGTCTTACATCATCCAAAATGCAGATGTGAAGATCTTATTCGTTGGTGAGCAAGTTCAATTCGATGCGGCAGTTAGCCTGTTTGAAGAGTGCGAGCAGCTAGAAGTTGTTGTAGCTATGTCTGATGACATCGACCTGCAAGGACACAGCTTTGCCGTATCTTGGAATGACTTCATGGCGCGTGGCGTTGAAGCACAACAAGCAGAACTTGACGCGCGTCTTACTGATGCAAGCATGGATGACTTACTGACTCTTATTTATACCTCTGGTACTACAGGTCAGCCAAAAGGCGTAATGCTTGATTACACTAATATTGGTTACCAGTTAGAAGGCCACGATGAGCGTCTTAGCCTAAGTAAAGACGATGTCTCATTGTGTTTCCTACCTCTGTCACACGTATTTGAGCGTGCTTGGACGTTCTACGTTCTCTATAAAGGCGCAACCAACTGCTACCTGCAAGATACGATGCAAGTGCGTGATGCGCTAAGCGATGTGAAACCTACCGTAATGTGTGCGGTTCCACGCTTCTACGAGAAGATCTTCTCAGCTATTCACGAGAAGGTATCTAAAGCGCCGTTTATCCGTAAAGTGCTATTTACTTGGGCGGTGAACATGGGAGCGAAGCTTTCAGTTTGTCACCAGGAAGGCCGTACTCCATCGTTAATGCTGAAGAAGAGCCATGCACTAGCCGATAAGCTTGTGCTGTCTAAACTGCGAGCTTTGCTAGGTGGTAACATCAACTTCATGCCATGTGGTGGCGCGAAGCTAGATGAGACGATTGGTCGCTTCTTCCATGCTATCGGTATCAACGTAAAACTTGGCTATGGCATGACAGAAACTACAGCAACAGTATCTTGCTGGGATGACCGCTGTTTTAATCCTGATTCGATTGGTATGTCGATGCCGGGTGCAGAAGTGAAGATTGGTGCGAAGGATGAAATTCTTGTTCGTGGTCCAATGGTGATGCGTGGCTATTACAAGATGCCAGAAGAGACGGCTAAGACGTTTGACGAGCACGGCTTCCTGAAAACTGGTGATGCGGGTCATTTTGATGAAAATGGTAACCTGTTCATTACTGATCGTATCAAAGAGTTGATGAAAACCTCTGGTGGTAAGTACATTGCACCGCAAGTGGTTGAAGGCGCGATTGGTAAAGATCACTTTATCGAACAGATTGCTGTTATTGCTGATACACGCAAATTCGTTTCTGCGCTGATTGTACCTTGTTATGACTCGCTAGAAGAGTACGCCAAAGAGCTTAATATCAAGTATCACGATCGCGTTGAGCTTGTTAAGCATCACCAAATCGTTGAGATGCTAGAAAAGCGTGTAAATGACTTACAGCAAGAGCTGGCTAAGTTTGAGCAAGTGAAGAAATTCAAACTGCTACCGAAAGCATTTTCGATGGATGATGGTGAACTGACACCAACTCAGAAACTGCGTCGTAAAGTTATCAACGATAAGTATCAAGACGAAATCGAAGAAATGTACAACGAAAAGCCTAAAGATAAGTAGTTTTCTGCTTAGATAAATTTTCAGTTGTTTAAAAATCCCCCTACGAATGTGATTGCATTTTTAGGGGGATTTTTTGTATCTAATGACACAGCACTATGTGCGAAAGCGCACACCAACAGGCTCGCTGTTTATCGATAAATAGCGTTCTATCGAAATATTAAGTGCTTTTTTTTGCCCGCGTACTAGTTTTTAAAACTAGTTGTTAAGGTTGGTTTGGGTTTTATTTGATGCTTTGAGCTAATAGTTGGTTTTTTGGCACAGTTGCCGAATAACAGGTGTTAGACCAGATGATAATAAAGCGTTAAAGTTGTTTCGTATTACTGTTTGTTGTTATCACGACAGACAGCCATAGCCGAAAAAGTGGAAGTATTTCGAATTAGGCTACGAATAAGCCCTAGACTATGAAAAACCAGCCCAACATGTTCACCAAATATGATTGGAAACTGGTGAGGAGAGCAATATGACAACAAAACCTGAAACAGCAATGTTATCCGGCGCTGAGATGGTGGTGCAGTCTCTAATTGAAGAGGGTGTAGAACAAATCTTTGGTTACCCAGGTGGTTCTGTACTTGATATCTACGATGCGCTGCATGCTAAAACTAATGAAATTAAACACGTATTAGTACGACACGAACAAGCCGCTACCCACATGGCAGATGGCTACACTCGTTCTACCGGTAAACCGGGTGTAGTACTTGTGTGTTCTGGTCCAGGTGCGACCAATACCGTTACTGGTATTGCAACAGCCTACATGGACTCAATCCCAATGATTGTTATTTCTGGTAACGTACCAAATAACCTTATTGGTAACGACGCCTTCCAAGAGTGTGACATCGTGGGTGTATCCCGCCCGATCGTTAAACACAGCTTCTTAGTTAAGAAAGCGGAAGATATCCCTGAAGTCGTTAAAAAAGCATTCTATATTTCAACGACAGGACGTCCTGGTCCTGTGGTTATTGATCTGCCAAAAGATATCTTAAACCCACAAATCAAACTTCCTTATGAATACCCAGAAACGATCAAAATGCGTTCGTATAACCCAACGGTTACGGGTCATAAAGGTCAAATCAAAAAGGCACTAAAAGCCCTTCTTGAAGCGAAGAAGCCGGTACTTTATGTCGGTGGTGGTGCGGTTATTTCTGAGGCAGATAAGCCGCTGTTAAAATTAGCAGAGGCACTGAATTTACCCGTGGTAAGTACCCTAATGGGGCTTGGTGCTTTCCCTGGCACCCATAAGAACTCTTTGGGCATGTTGGGTATGCATGGTTTGTATGAAGCCAATATGGCGATGCACAATGCGGACTTGATCTTTGGTATTGGCGTGCGTTTCGATGACCGAACAACCAATAACCTAGATAAGTACTGTCCTGATGCGAAGATCATGCACATTGATATCGACCCATCTTCGATCTCTAAGAACGTAAAAGTGGATCTACCGATTGTAGGTTCTGCTGAAAAAGTTCTAGAGAGTATGGTCAACCTGCTGGTTGAGCAAGGCGGCACCAATGATGTAGAAGCAATGGAAAGCTGGTGGAGTGAAATCAAGGTGTGGCAAGATCGTGATTGCCTAGCTTATGAAAAATCTTCAGAGTGCATCAAACCACAACAAGTTATTGAAACACTTCATAAAGTAACTAATGGTGATGCTTACGTTGCTTCGGATGTAGGTCAGCACCAAATGTTTGCAGCATTGTACTACCCGTTTAACAAGCCACGTCGTTGGATTAACTCTGGTGGTCTAGGCACGATGGGCTTTGGTCTGCCTGCTGGTATGGGCGTTAAGTTTGCAAAACCAGACGAAGAAGTTGTTGTAGTAACCGGTGACGGCAGTATTCAAATGAATATCCAAGAGCTGTCGACTGCGCTGCAATACAATATTCCCGTTAAGATTATTAACCTTAACAACCGTTTCCTGGGCATGGTAAAACAGTGGCAAGACATTGTTTATCAAGGTCGTTACTCTAACTCATATATGGACTCTGTTCCTGATTTTGCTGCTATTGCTGAGGCTTATGGCCACGTTGGTATGCGTATTTCATCTCCGGATGAACTGGAATCAGGTTTGGAAAAAGCACTAGCGATGAAAGACCGTTTGGTATTTGTCGATATTAGTGTGGATGACACCGAGCACGTATACCCAATGCAAATCAAAGGCGAGGGTATGGATAACATGTGGCTAAGCAAAACGGAGAGAACATAATATGAGACACATTATTTCACTACTAATGGAAAACCAACCTGGTGCGCTTTCTCGTGTAGTTGGCTTGTTTTCTCAGCGTGGCTACAACATCGAGTCTTTGAACGTATCGCCAACCGATGATCCGACGCTGTCTCGTCTTAATGTAACCACTAACTCGAGCGAAATGCAGCTTGAGCAGATCCAGAAACAGCTGCATAAGCTAATCGACGTACTAAAAGTGCAAGAGGTCTCTGAGCTTGAACACATCGAGCGTGAGCTGTTGATGGTTAAAGTTCGCGCGAGCGGCTTTGCTCGCGCAGAAGTGAAGCGCACAGCAGATATCTTCCGTGGTCAGATTGTTGATGTAACGGCTTCGCAATATACGGTTCAAATGGCGGGTACGAGCGAGAAACTGGATGCATTCATTCAGGCGCTGTCTGAAGTAACAGAAGTGCTTGAAGTGGCTCGAAGTGGTGTTGTTGGTATCGCACGAGGCGAACGTGCGTTGAAAGCCTAGACGATAAGTCTTTAAAAAATATATTTAAAGCCGCTTTTTTAAGCGGCTTTAATTTTGTTAATTTTTTAGAGTGCTATAATCCCGCGCTGCACTTCCATTCATCTGAGTTAGCAATGAGAAATAAAAAATCAATAATTACATTGCTGATTATCTCTATCATATTGTCTTCTGCAGTATGCCTGTATTATTTGCAGCGTTACAAAGAAGTAAAACAGCAGAGCTTTGACTACTCAGCTAAGCAAGCTGTCCATCAACTAGTGTATGCCAAGCGAGATTATGATCTTCTCAAGACTCAGTTAGTCTCGGTAATGGAGCTACTCAGTCATAGCCAGAGCTTGGTTAACTTTGCTTCTTCTCCCTCAGACCAAACCAAAGATCTACTTGAGGAGGTCTGGCAATCTGTTCTTGTGAATCAGAAGTGGTATACACAAATTCACCTATTAGATATCACAGGTAAAGAGCTGGTGCGCGTTAACTATTCTTCTGATACCGGTAGGGTGACGTTACCCCAGCAACTGCAAGATAGGTCGGATTCTAACTACTTCCAATACGCTCAAAAACTAGAAGCCGAACAGATTGGCGGCTGGGGGATTGAGCTTGAAACGGAGCATGGTGAAGTCACCTTTCCTTATTCGCCAGTAATCCGTGTATTTACCCCGGTAGAAACCCCTGACAAAAGAGTGGGCTATCTAGTCATTAATCTCGATGTATGGGGCTTATCGTCGCGTCTTAGCTTTTCACCTGATAACGACCTTAGAGCTGAAGTTATCAATGAAGCGGGTTATTTCATCGCGAGTAACAACAGCGATAAGTTGTTCGGAGACGCTATTCCTGAAAGAAAGAGTTACAACCTGAAAAATATCGCGCCAAAGACGTGGAATGCGATCTCCAATGAGCAGGTGGGGTACGTTTTTGAAGGTGACAACTTGTTTGCCTTTAACACGGTTATGCTTGCGAACAGTCAAAAGGTCCATTTGCTGATTCAACTTAATCAGAAGCAACTGATGGAGCGGGCTGAGCGTGACCTGAATGATTTGGCCTACGAAGAGATCATTGTTTTGATTACGGTGCTGATTTTCGCCTTCCCGTTTGCTTACTTGGTGACGCACTATCGACGCCGAAGCCTTGAGAGTAAATTGGCGCGCGCCGCATTGAATGGCATGTCGGCAGTGATGATCTCTGACAAGCAGCACCGCACAATGATGACCAACAACGAATTTGAAAACATGACAGGGTACTGCAAAAAACAAGTTATCGGTCAGAATGCCCTGCAGTTGTTGCTTGAGAATACCGACCAAGTACTCTCAAGTTCGGCTATCTGGAGTCATTTAGAGCAAGAAGAAGTATGGGAAGGGGAAGTTCAGTGTAAGAACAAACTGCGTATTCCTTTTACAGCGATCATGCGAGTGCATGTGGTCAAAAACAATTCGGGTAAAGTCAGCTACTACATCACCTCGTTGGTGGATATTTCCGTGAGGAAGGAGCTTGAAGTACGTTTGAGGATCTTAAGTGAACGTGACTCTTTGAGTAACCTTTGGAATAGACGAAAGTTCGAAGAGCAGCTCGCGTATTATTCTCGTCGGGTAGAGCGTTACCCCAATGAATCGACGACTTGCTTAGCTTTAGTCGATATCGATAACTTCAAGCGAATCAACGACGAACTTGGTCATGACGAAGGCGACCGGGTGATAGCAAGTGTCGCTAAGCTTCTGCAAGATAGCCTTCGCGGGACTGACTTTGTTGCACGTGTCGGAGGAGAAGAGTTTGCACTGTTGATGCCACACACCTCACTATCGGAAGCAAAGCGCGTATTGGATCGCTTGCGAATCGAGATTGAACTGGCAGCCGGAACTAAGGTCACGGTGAGTGTTGGCTTTACTGATTTAACAAGTAACAGTACTCGCTCATACAAGTGTGCCGATGTTGCGCTTTACGAATCTAAATCGTCTGGTCGTAATACGGTCTCTATGTGTCCTAGCTACGATGATGTCGCTTAGCTTTAATCCTTTCCTCTCTTTGCTTCACCTCTTCAAGCTGGCCCCGACTCACTTTATCTCTCCCCCTTTTTCTAGGAATCTCACTTTTGAGCGACCTATGTCACAAAATCTATACAGTTAGACTAAAGTCTAATGCCGGTGAAAGTTTGAGCTAAAATGAACAATAAGTAAACTACTTTGCTTCAGATTACATCGTGTTAAACGATGTAATAAATAGAGTGTTTACCAGATGTAAAAGGATGACACCGTTAACTTAATTCAACTGATTAGCTAGCTTTTTCAATGATTTGAGAGGCAGCAGTAGAATTAGGTTAGCTGGAGCAAGAGTTTGGGGATCATACAGTCTGGTTAAAAGAGGCGTGGTATGTTTGTCGATTTTTTAGTGAGGTTAACCATAGGCACATTAGCCATTCTTGGCTTTCAGCTGAGTGCATTGTATTTTTTACCTATGGTTGTGCTGCTCAATACTCATCACAAAGAGTTTTTTGGGTGGTAGTTCAGTCGTGATACTGAAACAAAAAACGGAGCCGTTGGGCTCCGTTTTTATTTAGTTAGAATCTATCTTGGCATTATGCTGCTTCGATAACTTCTTCAATTCGTTTCATTGAACCTAGCAGGTGTTGATCAAGCAGTTCAGTCGCTTGTTCTACATTCTTAGACAGTACTAGTTTCATGATCATTTCGTGTTCATCAATATTGAACAGATCATCTGATGCGCTTTCTGCAGACATAGCGAGGAAGCGGTAACGTTTTACTTGGTTGATCAGGTCATCAAAGAACTTAAACATGTTTTCTGAATCAGCGCCTTCAAGTAACGCAACGTGGAATTGTTGGTGACGCTCTTCCCATTCAACACAATCAAACTCTTCAGATACGTACTGTACTCGTGACAGTTTATGGTAAGACGTTAGTACATCCAGCTCCCAGCTCTCATCACCCGCTGAAATCGCCTTTTTTAGTAGAACAGAAGAGACAACACGAAGGCTTTCGTATAGGTCATTCAATTCTTTCTTTGATACAGGAGATACCCAGCAGCCTTTCTGTGGCTCTAGTTTTACGTATTTGCTCCAAGATAACTGTACCAAGGCTTCGCGAATAGGAGATGCGCCAACGTTGTAGCGTGCTTTTAGATCAGCAACAACGAGCTTTTGACCTGGGGTTAACTCACCATTAAGAATATCTTGGCGAATCATCTTTGATACTTTGTCAGTGAGCGTAGGACTAGACATTACAAACCTCATCTATATATGATTTCTAGTCTGCTAATCCGTCTCTTAGAAAGAGCCAATTGGAAGTTAACAGTACGTAGTTCTATTGTGATTGATAATACAGCGTACTGAAAAGTTAGGCAAGATTTTGTTTCATAAAAAAAGAGGGCCGAAGCCCTCTTTTATATTTTATGCGAATCGGTTCATTCTTATAGAACGTGAACAGATGCCGTATTTGTAGTACCAGAAGCTACTAGAGCACCAGAAACCATAACTACGATGTCGCCTTTGTTACCTAGGCCAGATTGTAGAGCGATTTCTTTACCGTTGATGTAGAACGCGTCTGTGTTCTCGATAGAGTCAACAAGAACAGGCTTAACACCTTTAGTAAGAACTAGCTGTGCAGCTGTCTTTTCGTTAGTTGTTAGAGCAAGGATGTTTGCAGTTGGGAAGTACTTACGTACTGAACGTGCAGACTTACCGCCTTCAGTTGCAACAACGATTAGAGGAGCAGCTAGCTTCTCTGCTGTGTCTACAGCGCCTTTACATACTGCTTCAGTGATGCGTAGACGTGGGCTGTCTAGACGAGAACCTAGCTCAGCTTTAAGAGCTGAATCAGTACGGTTCGCGATTTGAGCCATGATAGTAACAGCTTCAACTGGGTACTTACCTTTAGCAGTTTCACCAGAAAGCATTACTGCATCAGTACCATCCATAATTGCGTTCGCAACGTCACCCGCTTCAGCACGAGTTGGACGTGGGTTGCTGATCATAGAGTCAAGCATTTGAGTTGCTGTGATAACCATCTTACGTGCGCGGTTACACTTCTCGATCATCATCTTCTGAGCGAAGATTACTTCTTCAGCTGGGATTTCAACACCTAGGTCACCACGAGCAACCATGATGCCGTCAGAAGCTTCAAGGATTGAATCGAAGTTATCAACACCTTCTTGGTTTTCAATCTTAGAAATGATGTGGATGTTCTCGCCGCCGTTAGCGTTTAGAAGCTCACGGATTTCTTTAACGTCTTCTTCTTTACGGATGAAAGAAGCAGCAACGAAATCAACGCCTTGCTCACAACCAAACTTAAGGTCAGCTTTGTCTTTCTCAGAAAGAGCAGGAAGTTGAACAGAAACGCCAGGAAGGTTAACACCTTTGTTTTCGCCTAGAGCACCGTTGTTAAGAACTTTACACTTAACTTCAGTTTCTGTTGTTGCGATAACTTCCATTTCGATTAGGCCGTCATCAACAAGGATAGTGTTACCCGCTGTTAGGTCTTTAGCGAAACCTAGGTAAGTTACTGCTACTACGTCTTTGTTACCAACAACTGTTGCGTCAGTTGTGAAAGTGAACTCTTGACCAGCTACTAGATCTACGTCGTTACCATCTTCAAGTTTGATAGTACGGATTTCTGGACCTTTAGTATCTAGAAGGATAGCAAGTTGCTCACCTTTGTTTTCCATTACTTTACGGAAGTTCGCGATACGAGTGCCGTGCTCTGCGAAATCACCGTGAGAGAAGTTAAGACGCATAACGTTCATGCCAGCATCTACTAGTTCAGTTAGCTTCTCTACAGATTCAGTTTTAGGGCCAATCGTACATACGATTTTGGTCTTTTTCATGGAAGGTACTCTCCGGTAAGTATTGTTACAATTTGAAATTTATTTAAGTTCTGAAGATTGGTCCGCTACATCAACATTTTGTGCCTGTTGTGTAAAAGCGCGGGACTTCCAATATGTCCTTCAGAGTTGTAAGTCTTTCATCAGTTTTAGTCATTTTATGACCAAAAGAATTTGATTCAATATCGGTTTTCTGTGACTTACCCCACTATATAGGTGGTAAGTTGCAAAAAAATAACAGTCAGTTTTGTAATTTTTTTTCTTTTCGGGTGCGGATTCTACCACCTAATGAGTTCAATATCACTGCTTAACAATTGTCTTAGGACAAGGTTTTATCGCTATTTATTAATTTTTTGGATCAAAATAAATGGACTAAATAGTTTCGTTGTAACTATAATATGTTTCATATCGAAACTTAGTGGCCTTTTTTAAATGTCGAAACGAAACACCCAGCTCAGAAGACATGCAATTTCTAACCTAGTGAATGAAAAAGGGGAGGTTAGTGTTGATGAATTATCCGCTAAGTTCGAAACCTCAGAGGTCACTATTAGAAAGGACTTGGCGTCTTTAGAGAAAAACGGTCAGCTTTTACGCCGTTATGGTGGTGCGATTTCGTTACCGAAAGAGGTTGTCAACGAAGAACTGGGTCAACAAGTTTCGACTCGAAAGGTTTCATTGGCAAAAGCCGCTGCAGATTTAATTCGCGACCATAACCGCATCGTGATCGATAGTGGCAGTACTACCGGTGCCCTAATTCAGCAGCTAAATGCTAAGCGTGGCTTGGTTGTGATGACCAACTCATTGCACGTCGCTAATGCGCTTAATGAGCTTGAAAGCGAGCCGACGTTATTAATGACTGGCGGCACTTGGGATACCCATTCGGACTCTTTCCAAGGCAAAGTCGCAGAGTCGGTGCTCCGCGCTTACGATTTTGACCAACTATTTATCGGAGCAGATGGTATCGACCTTGATAGAGGCACAACTACGTTTAACGAACTGGTTGGCCTGAGCAAAGTAATGGCTGAAGTGTCACGAGAAGTGATCGTGATGGTTGAGTCGGAAAAAGTGGGACGAAAGATCCCGAACTTAGAGCTGGCATGGGAACACATTGACATCTTAATTACCGATACAGACTTGAGCGAAGAATCTAAAGCAAGTATCGAATCACATGATGTTCGCGTGATCCTGACTGATCCAGCGTAAAAACAAATTAAAATATTATGCATTTACCTTCCTATAATTGATCTTAATAAAGATATGGCCTTTGCTTGCTGCCAATAGGAATAAAAAAATTGATGGAGTGAAACTATGTGTGGAATTGTTGGTGCAGTAGCACAGCGTGATGTAGCTGAAATTTTAGTAGAAGGCCTTCGTCGCCTAGAATACCGTGGCTACGATTCAGCAGGTGTCGCTGTAGTCGATACTGAATCTAACCTAACTCGTGTGCGCCGCCTTGGTAAAGTACAAGAGCTAGCAGACGCAGTCGATCAGCAACATGTGATTGGCGGTACTGGTATCGCTCATACACGTTGGGCGACGCACGGTGAACCATCTGAAGCGAATGCACACCCACACATGTCTGGTGATATTGCAGTTGTACACAACGGCATTATCGAAAATCACGAAGCACTGCGTGCTCTTCTTCAAGAGCGTGGTTATGTGTTTACTTCACAAACGGATACTGAAGTTATCGCTCACTTAGTTGAATGGGAACTTCGCACTTCTGATTCATTGGTTGAAGCGCTTCAAAAGACAGCGAAACAATTAGACGGTGCATACGGCACGGTGGCGGTTGATCGTAAAGATCCTAGCCGTATTGTAGTTGCTCGTTCAGGTAGCCCAATCGTTATCGGTTTTGGTGTGGGCGAGAATTTCCTAGCCTCTGACCAACTTGCACTATTAAGCGTAACTCGTCGTTTCATGTTCCTAGAAGAAGGTGATGTTGCTGAGGTTACTCGTCGTGATGTAACGGTATTTGATGTAGCGGGCGAGCGTGTTGAGCGTGACATCGTTGAATCAAACGCAGAGCACGATGCTGGTGATAAAGGTCAATACCGTCACTTCATGCAAAAAGAGATTTTTGAGCAGCCAACAGCATTAGTCAACACGATGGAAGGTCGTATCTCTGACACCTCTGTAATCACTAATGCAATCGGTGTTAAAGCTGAAGAGATCTTAAGCAAGGTAGAACACGTGCAGATCATCGCATGTGGTACGTCTTACAACTCAGGCATGGCAGCTCGTTACTGGTTTGAGTCTCTAGCAGGCGTAAGCTGTGATGTAGAGATCGCTTCTGAGTTCCGTTACCGTGATTTCGTTGTTCGCCCGAACAGCCTTTTAGTGACTCTGTCTCAGTCTGGTGAAACGGCGGATACGCTTGCTGCACTTCGTCTTGCAAAAGAGAAGGGTTACATGTCAGCAATGACCATCTGTAACGTAGCAGGTTCTTCGCTTGTTCGTGAGTCTGATTTTGCCTTTATGACTCGCGCAGGAACGGAGATCGGTGTTGCTTCTACTAAAGCCTTCACAACACAGCTAGCGGCTATGCTGATGATGGTAACGTCAATTGGTCGTCTACAAGGTCGTATCAATGAAGAGAAAGAAGCGGAAATCGTTCAAGCACTTCACCAACTGCCTGCTGATATCGAGAAAGCATTAGCGTTTGATAAAGAGATCGAAGCACTGGCACCTGATTTTGCTGATAAGCACCACACACTGTTCTTGGGTCGTGGTGAATTCTACCCAATCGCGATGGAAGCATCTCTTAAACTGAAAGAGATCTCTTACATCCACGCAGAAGCATACGCGGCTGGTGAGCTTAAGCACGGTCCTTTGGCTCTTATCGATGCAGATATGCCAGTTGTCGTTATTGCACCAAGTAACGACTTGCTAGAGAAGCTGAAATCAAATGTTGAAGAAGTCCGTGCTCGTGGCGGTCTGCTGTATGTATTTGCAGATGAAGCTGCTGGTTTCGAAAGCGATGAGAACATGAAGATCATCAAGATGCCTCATGTAAGTGAAGTAACTGCATCTATCTACTACACAGTACCAATGCAGCTGCTGTCTTACCATGTTGCGTTGATCAAAGGTACCGACGTTGACCAACCTCGTAACCTAGCGAAAGCTGTAACGGTTGAGTAATCGACAGCTTATCTAAGAAATAGATAATAAGAAGCCCATCCTGTGATGGGCTTTTTTATGTCTGTTACTTAAAGCTGTAGCGTCATTAAGCGCTAAGTGCTTGCTCTAGGTCAGCCAAGATATCGTCAATGTGCTCGATACCTACTGAGAGGCGAATCATCTCTGGTGATACACCGGCTTGCTTTTGTTCTGCTTCGCTTAGCTGACGGTGTGTTGTAGAAGCAGGGTGGCAAGCCAGAGACTTGGCATCACCAATGTTCACTAGGCGCTTGAAGATTTGTAGCGCGTCGTAGAAGCGGACACCAGCTTCATAACCGTCCTTCAAGCCAAAAGATAGAATAGCCGATGGCTTACCCTGCATGTATTTTTCAGCAAGCGGGTAGAATTCTGAGCTAGGCAGACCAGCGTAGCTTACCCAACTGACTTTTTCGTGTTGGCTGAGGTATTCTGCCACTTTCAATGCATTCTCTGTGTGTCGCTCCATACGTAACGACAATGTCTCCAAGCCTTGCATCAACATGAAAGCATTCATTGGCGACAGTGCTGCACCTGTATTACGTAGGGGAACCGTTCTAGCTCGACCAATAAACGCAGCCTCACCAAATGCCTCGGTATAAACCACGCCATGATAAGAAGGCTCTGGCTGATTAAAAACAGGGAAGCGCTCTTTGTGCTCTGCCCATGGGAATTTTCCTGAATCGACAATCACGCCACCTAACGTTGTACCGTGACCACCCACGTATTTGGTTAGTGAGTGCACCACGATGTCAGCACCAAAATCGATAGGTTTACACAGCACAGGCGTCGCGACTGTGTTATCAACAATCACAGGCACTCCTTGTGCGTGGGCAAGTTCTGCAACACGTTCTAAGTCGATGATATTACCAGCAGGGTTACCAATACTTTCACAGTAAACCGCCTTGGTTTTTTCATCGATCAGTGCCGCTAAGCTTTCTGGTTTGTCGTCTTTAGCAAAACGAACTTCAATTCCTTGGTTTGGCAACATGTGAGCAAATAGGGTGTAAGTACCACCGTAAAGCTGAGGCGTTGAGACAATGTTGTCACCGATTTGCGCCAACGTCTGAATCGCGTAGTTGATCGCAGCACTGCCCGCACTTACCACTAAGCCTGCAATCCCCCCTTCTAAGGCTGCCATGCGTTTTTCTAACACATCATTGGTTGGATTCATTATCCGTGTGTAGATATTACCTGGCACCGCAAGGTTAAACAGGTCGGCGCCATGTTGTGCGTCATCGAATTCGTAAGCGACGGTTTGGTAAATAGGTGTGGCAACCGATTTGGTTGTTGGATCAGTTTCGTAGCCGAAGTGAATCGAGAGTGTTTCGTCTTTCATGTTTCTTCCCTGAACTATTGAATGATTTGTGTACACTCATATTGCCGATTTTTTTATAAAAGAAAAGTATGTTTAGTCACAGAGAGGCAATTGGAATTGTGTGCGGGATGATTCGTTATTGGTTAGGAAATGCAGGGCGTAAGTTGTACAGATTTAGAAAAGCAAAAAGCCAGAGCAGCATGAACTGTTCTGGCTTTTCTAATTTGGTGGCCCCTCCCAGATTTGAACTGGGGACCGAACGATTATGAGTCGTGCGCTCTAACCACTGAGCTAAGGGGCCGTAGGGCATAGATTATAGGGGAAGCGTTCAATGGTGTCTAGACACTATAAGGGGCAATTCCGCTTACATCTTAGCCACTTAAATCACACAGATAAAAAAAAGGTGAGCCAACGCTCACCTTTTCTTATTTATGCTTAAAAGCTAACCACACTTGAGTGTGCGATTACTCGTCTAGGAAGCTACGCAGAGTTTCTGAGCGGCTTGGGTGACGAAGTTTACGCAGTGCTTTTGCTTCGATCTGACGGATACGTTCACGAGTTACGTCGAACTGTTTACCAACCTCTTCAAGAGTGTGGTCAGTGTTCATGTCGATACCGAAACGCATACGCAGTACTTTAGCTTCACGAGGTGTTAGGCCTGCAAGAACGTCTTTAGTTGCACCGCGTAGGCTGGTTGCCGTTGCAGAGTCTAGAGGTAGTTCTAGCGTTGTATCCTCGATGAAATCACCTAGGTGCGAATCTTCGTCGTCACCGATTGGTGTCTCCATTGAGATTGGCTCTTTAGCGATTTTCAGTACTTTACGGATCTTGTCTTCAGGCATTTGCATGCGTTCAGCCAGTTCTTCCGGAAGTGGTTCACGACCCATCTCTTGTAGCATTTGACGAGAGATACGGTTTAGTTTGTTGATCGTTTCGATCATGTGAACCGGAATACGGATAGTACGAGCTTGGTCGGCAATCGAACGAGTGATTGCTTGACGGATCCACCAAGTAGCGTAAGTAGAGAACTTGTAACCACGACGGTATTCAAACTTATCTACCGCTTTCATCAGACCGATGTTACCTTCTTGGATTAGATCCAGGAATTGTAGACCACGGTTTGTGTACTTCTTAGCAATCGAGATTACTAGACGTAAGTTCGCTTCAACCATCTCTTTCTTCGCACGACGAGCTTTCGCTTCACCGATAGACATGCGACGGCTGATATCTTTGATGCTTTGAACAGTAAGAGACGTTTCACGTTCGATCATATCCAGTTTTTGGATAGAGCGACGGATGTCGTGCTCGTTACGTTTAATCTTTTCTGCGTATGGCTTGTCTGAAGCAAGAACTTCATCCAACCATGCTTCGCTAGATTCGTTGCCAGTAAATAGAGCAATGAAAGATTTCTTCGGCATTTTGCCGTACTCAACCGTTTGACGCATGATTAGGCGTTCTTGAGTACGTACACGATCCATAGAGTTACGCAGTTCGTTTACTAGGTAATCAAACTGTTTTGGTGTTAGACGGAACTCTTTGAATACGTCTTGCATCATTGTCGTTGCAAGCATTGCTTTCGGGCTTTCATGGCCGTACTCGTTGATCGCTAGTTGACGATTCTGGTAGCTAGTACGAAGTGCTGTGAACTTCTCAAGAGCAAGTTCAGGATCGATACCTGTATCTTCTTCTTCCTCTTCCTCGTCGTCTTCTGCGTCTTCTTTGTCTTCGTCTTCCAGATCAGTTTCAGCAAGTTCTGAACCGATGTGAGTCGCCGTTGGCGCAGCTGTGCCATCGTCGTCTGGGTCAACAAAGCCATTGATTAGGTCTGTTAAGCGAATCTCTTCTGCTTGTACGCGGTCAAACTGTTCCAAGATGTATGGAATAGTGCCTGGGTACTCAGCAACCGATAGTTGAACTGTATTGATACCATCTTCAATACGCTTCGCAATGTCGATTTCGCCTTCACGAGTCAGTAGTTCAACTGTACCCATTTCACGCATGTACATACGAACTGGGTCAGTAGTACGGCCAATCTCGCTTTCTACGCTTGAAAGCGCAGCAGCTGCAGCTTCGGCTGCATCTTCATCTATATTGGCATCGTCATCATTAAGTGCTAGATCATCAGCATCAGGTGCAGTTTCAACTACCTTGATACCCATGTCGTTAATCATTTGAATGATGTCTTCTACCTGTTCAGAATCCACGATTTCTGCAGGTAGGTGGTCGTTTACTTCGGCGTAGGTCAGATAGCCTTGTTCCTTGCCTTTAATAACAAGTAATTTAAGCTGTGACTGCGGATTTTGATCCATAGATGATATCCAACTTCAGGTCTGGTGAAGGACGTTGCATTCTCAAATGCAAACCAATTATGTTAACAAATTTATTAAATGCTGACTAATCAAACAGGGTTACGCTTTTAGATCTAGCATTAAAGCTAGTAGCTCCCTTTTTTCTTCGGCTGATAAACCGACGCTTCTTGCTTTGGCCTGCAGGTTTTCAATTTGTTTTTCAACGCACTGGGCAAGTATATTGTCCAATGAGTCTAAAAATATGTCTTCTTGATTGTCTTCGTCGAGGGGGATTTCCCAGCTCGCGAGACGAGACAGAAGAGCCTCATGTTTATTGTGTCGCCAATGCTCTAATAATTGGCCTGTGTTGATATGGGGATGCGCATGGCATTTATCAAGTACTTCGACGAATAAACTTAGTCCAGGCAGCTGTAAGCCTTTGACACTTGATAAATCCGGTACCATATCAGCATAGCTCGGATTTTGGATAAGCAAAGCGATAACTTCACGCATTGGAGTGCGTTTCAGCTCTTTATGCGGTTGAGGTGTCGGGTTCTGTGTATGAACACGCGCTCGCCTCAATTGGTTATCAAATCCAGTGCGCTCATCGAGCAATTTTTCGAGCAACTCTTGGAAGTAACTGTCAGGGATTTTGTTAATCAATGCGCTAGCGTGTGCGCGCAGTGCCGATTTCCCTTCGGTTGTTCCCAAGTTTAACTTGTGTATTTCAATCAGGTTATCGAACAAATAGGTCGAAAGCGGTGTCGCATTTTGAACAAGCTGTTCGAAAGCGGCTTTGCCGTGTTCTCTTATATAGCTGTCTGGGTCTTCACCGTCGGGCAAGAACAGAAATTTAAGCGTGTTACCGGTTTTCAGGTACTCAAGGGCATTTTCTAGTGCGCGCCATGCGGCTTCTTTACCCGCTCGGTCACCATCGTAACAACAAACCACTGTGCTGGTTTGGCGGAACAGCATTTGAACGTGGTCACCGGTTGTTGATGTGCCCAGTGATGCTACTGAGTAATCAACACCATATTGCGCTAATGCCACGACATCCATGTAACCTTCAACCACAAGTATTTGCGGCGGTTCACGGTAGGCTTGCAGCACTTCATAAAGGCCGTAAAGCTCTTTACCTTTATGGAAGATAGGCGTTTCTGGTGAGTTGAGATATTTTGGAGTACCGTCTTCTAATACACGACCACCAAAACCAATCACACGGCCACGACGATCGCGAATCGGGAACATTACGCGTCCACGGAATCGGTCGTATCGGTTACCTTTATCGTTTTCAATTAACATGCCGCCAGTTACGAGCATGTCTTGGGCTTCTTTCTGTTGGCCAAAGTTCTTACGAACTAAGTCCCACTCATCGGCCACATAACCAATGCCAAACTTCTGGACGATCTCGCCCGAAAGGCCACGATTCTTTAGGTAATCAATCGCAGGTTTGTTGGCTGATATTTTCAGTTGAGAGCGGTAAAAATTACTGATGCCGCCCATCAAATCGTAGAGGTTACGTTTTTGTTCGCTGTTGGCTCTTGGTGCTGTTGATATCTCGCCGCTGCGTTGCTCTCTAGGAACATCGAGGCCTAAGAAAGAGGCAAGCTCTTCAATCGCTTCAACAAAATCGAGACGTTCGAACTCCATAATGAAGTCGATAGCATTACCGTGTACGCCACAACCAAAGCAGTGATAAAACTGTTTTTCTTGGCTTACGCTAAAAGAAGGGGTCTTTTCGTTGTGGAATGGGCAACATGCACCATAGTTTTTGCCTTTTTTCTTAAGTTTCACGCGTGCGTCCACTATGTCGACAATGTCGAGACGCGCTAGGAGATCATCAATGAAACTACGCGGGATGTGTCCTGCCATAAAACCTTAGAAAAATGCACTAACTGAGAGTGTGGATAATAATAGTTTGAATAGGTTACAGATACAAACAAGCCGTGCGTTCCGAAGGATTGCACGGCTTGTTGCAATTTGATTTGGGATTAAGCGAGTTTAGAACGAACTAAACCACTAACTTTACCCATATCTGCACGCCCTTGAATTTGTGGTTTCAAGATAGCCATTACTTTACCCATGTCTTGCATGCCCGCTGGTTGAGCTTCGGCGATTGCGCTATCAAGTAGTGCAATAACTTCTTCATCAGTTAGCGGTTGAGGCATAAAGCCTTCAAGTACCGTAATTTCTGCTTTTTCCACGTCAGCAAGATCTTGACGATTTGCTGATTCATATTGAGCAACAGAATCGCGACGTTGCTTAACCATTTTAACTAATACAGCAAGAATGTCGTCGTCGTTCAGAGTGATCCGTTCGTCAACTTCACGTTGCTTAATTGCTGAAAGAGCTAAGCGGATAGTGCCAAGGCGCGGTTTGTCCTTGGCTTTCATCGCTAATTTTTGCTCTTCTTTGAGTTGTTCAATAAGAGCCATAACTCAGTCCTTATGGATTAAGTTATTAGTACAGGCGAACGCGACGTGCGTTTTCGCGAGCTAGCTTCTTAGCGTGACGCTTTTGAGCTGCTGCTTTAGCGCGTTTGCGAACTGTAGTTGGCTTTTCGTAGTGCTCGCGACGGCGAACTTCAGAAAGGATACCTGCTTTTTCACAAGAGCGCTTGAAACGACGTAGTGCAACGTCGAACGGTTCGTTTTCACGTACTTTAACTATTGGCATATGCCTTTCACCTCAGGGGTTATTCATTATCGCTGGCTACTCAGTACCAAATCAGAGAAGTTACCCATCGAGCTAACTCTCTATTCGCGTTTGGCCATTAACCAGCTTGATCAAAAATGGTGCGGAATTTTAATCCGATCACAGTGGCTTTGTAAAGCACTTTGTCGATTATAGTCTGTACAATATTTGTTTGAAGAGCTTAGGCAGGGTAATATTGCGCTAATTTCCCATTTTAGACGAAAGCGTGCCGAGAAAATTATGCGCATTATTGGTATTGAAACCTCTTGTGATGAAACAGGAATCGCGATTTATGATGATGAGCAAGGGCTGCTTTCTCATCAATTATATAGCCAAGTAAAGCTGCACGCCGATTACGGTGGTGTGGTACCTGAGCTAGCTTCACGTGACCACGTGAAAAAAACAATTCCTCTTATTAAAGCGGCATTAGCTGAAGCGAACCTAACGTCGAAAGACATTGATGGTGTGGCTTACACAGCTGGCCCTGGTTTAGTGGGTGCACTGCTGGTTGGTGCAACGATTGGTCGCAGTATTGCTTATGCGTGGGGAGTACCTGCAGTGCCTGTTCACCATATGGAAGGTCACCTTCTTGCGCCAATGCTAGAAGATAACCCACCACCATTCCCATTTGTGGCTCTGCTGGTTTCTGGCGGCCATACCATGATGGTAGAAGTGAAAGGTATTGGTGAATACCGAATCCTTGGTGAATCGATTGATGATGCAGCGGGTGAAGCGTTTGATAAAACTGCGAAACTGATGGGCTTAGATTACCCTGGTGGTCCACTGTTATCTCGTTTGGCGGAAAAAGGCACTCCGGGTCGTTTTAAGTTCCCGCGTCCAATGACCGATCGTCCGGGTCTAGATATGAGCTTTTCTGGTTTGAAGACGTTCGCAGCGAATACCATTCGCGATAACGATAATGATGACCAAACTCGCGCTGATATCGCTTATGCATTCCAAGAAGCTGTTTGTGCAACCTTAGTAATCAAGTGTAAGCGAGCCTTGGTTGAAACGGGCATGAAACGTATAGTGATTGCTGGCGGTGTAAGTGCCAACAAACAACTGCGTGTTGAGCTTGAAGCTCTTGCTAAGAAAGTCGGTGGTGAGGTGTACTACCCACGCACAGAATTCTGTACAGATAATGGTGCGATGATCGCTTATGCGGGTATGCAGCGCTTGAAGAATGGCGAAACGGCTGATTTGTCTGTTCATGCCACTCCGCGTTGGCCTATTGACCAGCTAGAGCCAATTGCGTAATTGAATATAGTGTTTCGATAAACGGTCGCCTTGTGCGGCCGTTTTTATATCTTAGCTTACCGACTGTATGTCGATAAATAATTGCTGATAGAGATTAGGGAAGAAGATGAACAAGTTCACAGTAGACAATCAATCGATGGCGTACCTAGATGAAGGTCAAGGCCCTGTTGTTGTATTAGGCCACAGCTACCTTTGGGATAGTGCAATGTGGAAGCCACAGATTGAGGCGTTGAAAACTCAGTACCGTTGTATTGTGCCTGAGCTTTGGTCTCATGGTGAATCTCAAGCTGCACCAACTTCGATGCGTAACTTGAAAGATTACGCTCAGCACGTTTTGGATCTGCTTGATCATTTAGAGATCGATGAATTCTCAGTGGTAGGTTTATCGGTTGGCGGTATGTGGGGAACGGAGCTTGCGGAGTTAGCACCTGCTCGAATCAAGTCATTGGTATTAATGGATACCTTTGTGGGTTTAGAGCCAGAAGTTGCGCACGCTAAATACTTCCACATGTTAGACACCATCACTCAAACTAAGATGGTTCCTCAACCGATTGTTGAAGCTGTGGTTCCACTGTTCTTCGCAAACGATGCTCAAACCCACACGCCAGCTTTAGTGGAAGGTTTTACTCAGCAGTTATCTGAACTTAAGGGTGATAAAGCGGAAGAAGTGGCGCGCATCGGTCGAATGGTCTTTGGACGTCGTGATATGATCGAATCAGTAGAGAACTTCGCGCTACCTGTGTTGATTGCGGTAGGACAAGAAGACAAACCACGTCCGGTACTTGAGTCATACCTAATGCACGATTGCATTACGGGCAGTGAATTAGTGGTAATTCCTAGCGCAGGTCATATTAGCTCGTTAGAGCAACCAGAGTTTGTGAACACAATGCTGAAGACGTTTTTAGATAAACATCTGCTGTAAGCTTTAAATACTGAATACTATGGTTCGGCTTAGACGTGACAGTTTAAGCCGATTTTTTTTGTCCGAGTTTTGGTTCGCTGCCATCGAGTAGGCGGCGGATATTCTGGTGGTGACGTAACACGATCAAACAGCACAGCATGGCTACTGGCAATGTGTATTGAGGTTTGACTAACCAAGCGTAGAAAGGGGCAAGTAGCACAGTAACCAGTGCCGCTAAAGAAGAGTAACGAAACAAAAACGCCACAACTAACCAAGTCGCCATGATCATACCGGTTAGATCGAATCCTATTGGGGCGATAGCTCCGAGTGCGGTTGCGACGCCTTTACCACCTTTAAAGTGGAAGAAGATCGGATACATATGGCCAAGACACGCCGCAATCGCCACAACGCCTAAAATGATTGGGTCGATCTTGAGGTAGTAGCCAAGCCAGACGGGGATGGTGCCTTTCAGCATGTCGCACAGGAGGACTGCTGCAGCTGCGCCTTTACCGCCAACGCGCAGTACATTAGTGGCACCAGGGTTATTGGAGCCCACCGTTCTTGGATCAGGAAGCCTTAAGACTCGGCATATCAAGACCGCACTAGAGATTGAACCTAGCAAATAGGCTGCAATGATCATGATTAGTGCCAATGGGGTCATGTCTTTCCTTAAACGGTTATAAGCCTAACGATGGGAAAATAATGCTCAATCCAAGAGTAATTGATATCATATCTCGAATTACGCAAATAATACGTTTTTTTCCCCAATATGGGTATCCGACCTCTAAAAGGACAAGTCATGGCACTGGATAAAGTTTTCATTGAACAGCTAGAAGTAATTACAACGATCGGTGTTTACGATTGGGAACAAGAGATTAAACAAAAACTTGTGCTTGATATTGAAATGGCTCATGACAACCGCCCTGCAGGTAAGAGTGATGATGTGGTTGATGCTTTGGATTACTCGACTGTGAGTACTGCCGTGCTTGACCACATTGCGAATGGCCGATTCCTGCTAGTGGAGCGTGTGGCTGAAGAAGTCGCTGAATTGATCATGACTCAATTCTCTGTGCCTTGGATCAAAATCCGCTTGGCTAAACCGGGCGCAGTACCACAAGCAAAAGCTGTTGGCGTGATCATCGAACGAGGCCGAGCATGACAGTAGCCTATGTTGGTGTTGGCACGAACATAGACCGCGACAAGCATGCAAGGGTGGCATGGACAGAGCTTCAATCGTTAGGGACTAACCTTAAATGCTCTAAAATCTATCACTGTGAGCCCGTGGGTTTTAATAGCCATCCGTTTTATAACTTTGTGATAGAGCTCGACACGTCACTCTCATTGACTGAATTTTCACAGCAGCTGCGTAAAATTGAGTTTAAATGGGGTCGCTCTCAAGATGCGCACAAACTTCAAGATCGAAAACTCGATCTTGATATTGTGCTGTTTGGAGAGGTGGTTTCTGAGCGCGAACCAGAATTACCACGCAGTGATATCTACAAATATCCTTTTGTAACACAACCGCTTTATGATCTTTGTCCTGCGAGAGTGATCCCGCAAGACGGAAGAACCGTCAGTGAAATATGGCAGAAGATGCAGCAATTAGACTCGCTCTCTGTCGTAGATATAAAACTATAATTTTTAAGGTAAGTAATGAGTTATTTTGAAGCGTTTATGTTGGCGTTGGTGCAAGGCTTTACTGAGTTTTTACCTATTTCCAGTTCTGCACACTTAATCCTTCCTTCTGCTGTTTTAGGTTGGGAAGATCAAGGCTTGGCTTTTGATGTTGCTGTCCATGTCGGTACTTTAGCCGCCGTCGTTATCTATTTCCGTAAAGAAGTGGTCTCTCTGTTGAGCGCATTCTTTGGTTCAGTGTTTAAAGGCGATCGCAGCAAGGAAGCGAAGTTAGCGTGGATGATCATTCTCGCGACGATTCCAGCGTGTATCTTTGGTTTGTTGATGAAAGATATTGTTGAGCTTTACTTACGCAGTGCGTGGGTGATCGCAACCACAACGATTATCTTTGGTTTGTTGTTATGGTGGGTGGATAAGAACTCAAGCTTGCGTGATGACGAATACCAAGCAGGTTGGAAAAAGGCGCTGTTTATAGGCCTTGCTCAAGCAATGGCGATAATTCCGGGCACGTCTCGTTCTGGTGCAACCATTACCGCGGCACTGTATCTTGGTTTCACACGCGAAGCAGCAGCTCGATTCTCTTTCTTGATGTCTATCCCAATCATCACTCTGGCTGGTGGTTACTTGGGGCTGAAGTTAGTGACCAGTGGTGACCCAATCCATGCTGGCACTTTGCTAACGGGAATCGTGGTTTCTTTCATTAGTGCTTATATCTGTATTCACTTCTTCTTGAAGCTTATCTCTCGTATGGGTATGACACCGTTTGTTATCTACCGCCTGATTCTAGGTTTTGGTCTATTTGCTTTCTTGATGATGCAGTAGCGCTCGACTTACGAAGACAAATACTTCGTCCTACAGATTGAAACGGAAAAACCCGCTTAGTTGCGGGTTTTTTAATGCGTGCTTACTAACGGAGTGAAGACTAACTATCAGTGAGTTCTGATAACGCGTTTTCGATGGCCGCTGCTCTGCGCTTCTCTTGTTCTTCTCGAATATCTTTACCTTTAAAACCATCGGCAATGATTGCTTTGACTTCAACTTGAAGTGCCGCTTTATAGGCTGCTTCAAAACGAGCCTTTTGAGGGTAAGGCTGATCTTGTAACCCTTTACGGCCAGCGTGGTCAGCTTGGCAGCAAAGCAAGATGTCGTTAAGTCGATCTGGTTTGCGCCAAACATCGAACTTGTTGAGAACTTTAAGGAAGGTGGTTGGCTTTAACTCACCTGCACGATGGATATTAGAATGCTGCTCGCACACTAACAGCGCAAGATCTCTGAACTCATTAGGTACTCTGACTCGTTCACATAGCTTTTTGATGATCTTAACACCGGTGTGGCAGTGCATTTTGTGGCTTGGCCACTCACTTTTAGGTGTAACGCCTTTACCTAAGTCATGCACTTGAGCAGCAAAGCGTACTGGTAACGATGGGCTTAATAGCGCTGCTTGTTGAGCAACCATCAGCGTGTGAATCCCGGTGTCGATTTCAGGGTGCCATTTTTCAGGTTGAGGGACACCAAATAGAGCGTCAATCTCTGGCAAAACAACCGCTAATGCACCACACTCTTTCAACACTGAAAGGAACACTTCTGGATGTGGCGTACTAAGTGATTTGTGCCACTCTTGCCAAACTCGTTCGGCTGTAAGGTGTGCCAGTTCTCCTGATTCAACGATGGTCGCCATCATGGTCATGGTTTCAGGTGCAATCGTAAAGTTTAGGTGCTGAAGCTTGGCAGCGAAACGGGCAACACGCAGCACACGCAGTGGATCTTCAACAAAGGCATCGGATACGTGTCTAAGAATACGATCGGAGAGATCTCTCTGGCCATGGTAAGGATCGTGAAGGTTGCCTTCATCATCTTGTGCGATGGCGTTAATGGTTAGATCTCGGCGCATCAGATCTTCTTCCAAACTCACGTCTGGAGCGAAGTAACATTCGAAGCCTGTGTAACCAGAGCCTGATTTTCTCTCGGTGCGAGCCAGTGCGTGCTCTTCCTTGGTTTTTGGATGCAGGAATACCGGGAAGTCTTTACCCACCGCAGTGAAGCCAAGGCTTTCCATCTGTTGAGGCGTACTGCCGACCACGACCCAATCTTTATCATAGCTATCAATATTGAGTAGCTTATCGCGCACTGCCCCACCGACTAGATAGCGCTGTAGCCCATTCTCTTCTGGTAGGCTATCGTATATTTGCAACTTATCACCTCGAAATGTTTTATCACTGCTGGACTTTACGGCAAGCAATGGTACTTTCCATTAATCGTAATTATAGGGCAGCACATGTATAAGGAATATTTTGGCTTCGTTGAGATGCCATTTTCGATTGTACCAAATTCTCGCTATTTGTTTTTGAGTCAACGCCATCAAGAAGCGATGCAGAACCTACAAGCCGGTTTAGGCGAAGGTGGGGGCTTTGCAATGCTCACTGGTGAGGTGGGTACAGGGAAAACAACGGTTGCTAAGGCGATGTTGTCTTCTTTGGATCGTCATACTCAGGCTGGCCTTATACTTAACCCTACGTTTTCCAATACGGATTTACTTGAAGCTATCTGCGATGAGTTTGAGGTCGAGTATCCAGAACAAGCATCCTTGAAGCAGCTGAGTCAGGCGATTCACTACTTCTTATTGGATAGCCATGCAGAGGGCATTCAAACCTTATTGGTGATAGACGAAGCTCAACACCTTGCTGCCGATGTGTTGGAGCAGCTTCGCCTTTTAACTAATTTGGAAACCGACAGTCGTAAGCTATTAAAAGTATTGTTGGTTGGTCAACCTGAATTACAACAGCATTTGCAGACCACACAACTGCGTCAATTGGCGCAGCGTATTACAGGGCGTTATCATTTATTGCCTCTCAATATTGAAGAGACCGGTAAGTACATCGCGTTTCGTCTGGAGACGGCAGGTGGCGAGCAGATGTTGTTCTCGAATCGCTCCGTTAAGCTGATCGCCCAATATACTCATGGTATTCCAAGGCTCATTAACTTGGTGTGCGACAAGGCCCTACAGTTAGCTTTTCATGATGGAGAGCAAACACCGAGCAATGAAACGGTCAATAAAGCCTGCCAGCAGGTGATGGCGTTTCAAGCCGAGGTTTACCATGTCGATAAACCTCGCGCAGCGAGCGCGATACCAAAGCTCGTTCAGTACGCTGGTGCAGCTACCTTGAGTGTCGCACTTGCGATGGCAACTTTTAACTTTGCCCCAACGTACATAGATTCATGGTTAACAACCGAGCCTTCAAATGAAGCCCAAACAGTAAGCTCAGCCAAGATGCAGCGGTCGTTAGTGGTGGATATGCCTAAGGCTGTTGCTGAGCCAGAAACAGACAAGTTCGCGCTGCCACCACATATTCAACAACACTTGATGCAAGGGACTAACCGCTCGCTGGCTATCAAGGATTTATACACCCTTTGGGGATACCAGTCTTCATTGCGAGACGGTTTATGTCTAAGCGAGCCGCAAAGTGTTTTCGTATGTGAACAGCAACAATCTAGCTTGGATGATTTACTTGAGTTAGGCGTTCCTGTGGTGTTGAACTTAGACATAGAACAAGAATCTGTGTTTGCGGTGCTTTATGGCGTATCACAAGATTCTGTCGAACTACTGGTTAACGAAAAACTCTTAGTCATGCCGAAGCAATCTCTAGAGCAGATCTGGCAGGGTGATTATGTCGCGATTTGGAAACAGCCGCTGCGAGAGACGCTGAAAGAGGGTTACCAAGGTGAAGCTGTGGCTTTGCTTGATTTGTTGCTTTCTGAGGTGTTGGGAGAGGTTGTGTCTGGTAGTGATGTATTTGATTACGAATTAAAAATGAAGGTTGAAGCGTTTCAAACTTGGCAAAGTATGTCGGTCGACGGCATCGCAGGTCAACGAACATTAGCAAGGTTGCAAAGATTAGCTCAGCTTGATTCTCCGAAGTTGATGTCATTAAGTGGAGGGGCAAGCTAATGTCACGCATTATGCACGAGCTGAATCAGTCTTCGGTTACACAATCATCTATCAATAAACCTAGCTTTAAAGGCTACCAAAATCATCATGTGCCGAACTCGGCAAAGGGCATCAGTAACAAACGTGGTTCGTCGTTAGCCATGGGGTTACTTCTTTTGCTTGTGCCTTCTTTGTTGGTAGGCGGTACCTTGGTTTATCAATCATACAATCAACATCAAACTGCGCCTCAGCTATTATCCGCGACGCTTCCTAATACACAAACACAGCCAGTTATTGAATCTCAAATTTCTGATGTGGATACTGCAGACTTGAATGCTGTGGAAGAGGTTAAAGATGACCCCTTGTTTGTGGTTCGTCCTGCGCCAGTTAGCCAAACTTTGAAAGCTCTGCCACGTCAAGAGATGTATGCACAGGTTGACTCTGAAAGTACAAATGTCGCAGGCGGATCTATTGTGCCTTTGGCTAGCTCAGAGAGCATTGCTCGAACGTCAGAGGAATCAGAACTGTCACTGGCTCAGCCTGAGGTTCAGCCTGGTGTAAGCAATGAAAACACTGCTCTGCAATCGGATAGTGATTTGCTGCAAGGGCTAGATCTCAGTGAGTTACCACCTGATTTAGCATTGAAGCTTGAATCTATCATGGGTGAGCAACAAAGCGCTCCTGAGCCGATGGACTCTAGACCTGCAGGGCAAAGAGGTTCTCAGGTCATTGAATTGGAAACGCACACTAATAGCTTATCAGGAGTGCTACCTAAGTTAGACCTACAAACTCATATGTACTCGAGTAGCGAAACCAAGCGTTGGGTAAAAGTGAACGGCCAAGAAGTGGCTCAAGGAGATTGGATTGGACAAGACATTCAATTACTTGAGATTAAGCCACAATCGGTAATCATAGAGTTCAATCAGCAGAAGATAGAAATCCCAGCTCTGTACGAATGGAAAGGCTAGCGAGTTCTATAAGTATTTAGATAACAGACAAATAAAAAGGAGCACCTAGGTGCTCCTTTTTGATATTCGATACTGAATTTACTGTACCTGATACAAGCGTTAAGTCTACGCCCAACCGTTTGGTGACTTTCTGCGACGAGGCATGATGTGTGGCAGAACCAGGCCAAGAAGTAGACCAATACCCGCAACACCACCACCGTACATGAAGTACTTTAATAGTAGGTCGTCTTTTTGAGTGTCTAGCTTAGCGCGTAGTTCACGGTTCTCTGTTTGAGAGCTCGTCAGCTGCTGGCTAATTTCACTGTAGTTCTGTTCTAGTTCAGCAATCTGCTTGTTACGAGAATCTAGAGAGCTTGCTAGGCCAGCTTTTTCGCTGTCAGCACTCTGACGAGCGTTCGCTAGCTTGCCTTTAACTTCTGTCAGCTCTTTCTCTAGCTTAGGCATGCGCAGTGCCATACTTTCTTTTGTGCTTACAAACTTGCTTTCAACCCAACCTTTACGGCCACGGTTGTCTTGAATTTGGGTGTAACCTGTACTCTTGTTAGTTTGTAGGTATGTAATCTTTTCACCAGCATCAACACTACCTATGATACGGAAGGTGTTGTTTGGGCCAGAATGCATATAAGTAAATAGTTTGTCAGCAATATAACGGTCTTGTGCAAAGGCAGCTGGAGCCGCAAGCATTGCGAACAAAACTAAGCTAATCAGTTTTTTCACAGTAAATCCCTTAACGATTCAAATTGGGTAGGCGTATGAGTCAGCCTCAATCAGCAAATAATATTTAGTTTCTTTATGCGGTGCAACAAAGAAGGGAGGCAAAGCCTCCCTTTCTGTGCGTTTGAGTCAATAATGACATGGCATTTACATATCGTTACTGAAGCTCACACTATTCTGACGCTAGTATTCACTAACGCAGTCGCGATTACATAGTAAACGCAGCTTGAATTCCGTAGAAGAACACAACAGCAAGTAGAGCACCTGCAGGCAGTGTCACAATCCAAGAAGCCACGATATTACGTACAACGCCTAAGTTTAGTGCTGCGATACCACGGGCAAAACCAACACCTAATACTGCACCAACTAGTGTCTGTGTAGTAGAGATTGGAAGGCCAGTACCTGAAGCTAGTACAACCGTACATGCAGTTGCAAGTTGTGCAGCAAAGCCACGGCTTGGTGTTAATTCTGTAATACCAGTACCAACGGTTGCCATTACTTTATGACCCATTGTTGCAAGACCAACAACGATACCGAAACCACCTAGAGGAAGAATCCACCATGCGATAGTACTCTTACCTGTGATTTCACCCATGTGCTCAACGGTTGATACAACAGCAGACAGTGGACCAATCGCGTTCGCAACGTCGTTTGAACCGTGTGCAAATGCCATCGCACAAGCGGTGATAACCATTAGTACCGAGAAGATGCCTTCAACACCGGCAAAGCCGTGGTCTTCTTCGCGGTTAGCAAATTTCTTCTGGATGTATAGGTAACCGCCGATCATAACAAGCGCAGAAACGCCAGCAGCCCAAACCCATGCTTCAGTGTTGCTTAGGTGAAGACCAACGTGTTTAAGACCTTTCTTGATGGTTACAAGTGCAATCACCATCGTTGTGATGAACATGTATACCGGTACAAAGCGCTTCGCGTTGAATAGCGGGTTCTCTGTATCAAAAATCAGTCGTTGAGCACTTACAAATATCACGTAAGCGAAGAAGCCGGAAATAACGGGTGTGATAATCCAACTGCCCACAATACCTTGAACACTGTTCCAGTCTACAGCTTCAGTACCTACAGAAATACAAGCAAAACCGATGATTGCACCGATGATTGAGTGAGTCGTAGAAACCGGCCAGCCCATGTAAGAAGCTAGAAGTAGCCATGTACCAGCAGCAAGAAGTGCTGACATCATGCCGTACACAAGTACATCTGGTTGATGAGCGAATAGAGACGTTTCGATAACACCTTTACGGATCGTGTCTGTTACTTCGCCGCCCGCAAGGTAAGCACCTGCGAATTCAAAGATCATTGCGATAATGATCGCTTGTTTAACGGTTAGAGCTTTAGAGCCTACTGAGGTGCCCATTGCGTTCGCAACGTCATTTGCACCAATACCAATAGCCATCAAGAAACCGAAAGCTGCTGCAACAATAATCAGGACAGTGCCGTAGTTAGCAAGGATATCCATCGTAATACCTAGTTGTTTGATAACAAGCGGAACAAATTTAGACGCAAAAAACCGCTCAGCGAGAGAAATACTCAGCGCATAAGTGGTTTGTTCAAAAAATGCTCTTCGTTATATGGTTAACGTATGATTTAAGATCGAGAAAGCATTACTTCAAGACGAGCGCCTACACGCTGTGCTTGATCTGCAATACCACCAACCCATTCAAGAATTTTGTATAAGAACATGATATCAACTGGATTCAGATCGCCTTCAATCGCCATTAGTTGTTGGCGTAGTTCGATCTGCATCGCATCCGTGTCATCTTCAATTACATCTAATTGATGAATCATTTCGGCAACGAGTGTTACTTCACGGCCTTTAAAGCCAGTCTCAAGTAATTCGTCTAATTCATTGATTACGTTTTGTGCTTGGTTCGCTGCATCTAGACAACGTTTAACGTAAGCGATGAAGTTTTCTTGCATAGGAGCAGGAATGACAAGTTGACGACCATATACACGGCCAGCAATGTCTTTCGCTAGGTTTGCGAGTTTGTCTTGTTGCGTTAATAGCTCCAACATATCGGTGCGATCAACTGGCATAAACAAACCACGAGGAAGTTTAAGGCGAATTTCACGTTTTAGTACGTCAGCTTCTTTCTCAAGGTGAGAAATTTGAGCTCGAATTTCTGATGCTTTTTCCCAGTCACCTTTTGAAGAAACTTCAAAGAAATTAACTAGGTGAGAACAACATTCGTTCACGCATACTACGTGACGCTGCAAAGGTTTAATTGGGGACTTTGCAAATAACCCCATAATTGTATTTACTGGCATGGTCATCCAACCTAATAAATAATAACCTTAAAACAACATACACCATATTCATGGTGAAATGTTAAGCGATGGCTACAAAGTCGCGCATGTTAACCTAATCAATCTCTCATTAAAACTGTTTTAGATCATCATAAGGGCGATATTTCTGACTTGCCGACTTTTCAAATTGGCAATATCCTGTCCCTATCTTCACAGAAAGGTATAACTATGGAAACCGAGATAGAACTGAAGTTTTTTGTTTCTCCTGAATTTTCAGAGACTTTACGCAATAAAATTGCTGAAACTAAAGTACTTCAGCACAGTTGTCGTGAGCTAGGTAACATCTACTTTGACACCGCTGACAACTGGCTACGTAAGCACGATACCGGCTTACGCATTCGACGCTTTGATGACGTATTTGTACAAACCGTAAAGACAGCGGGTCGTGTGGTTGCTGGCCTGCATCAAAGGCCTGAATACAATGCAGAACATGACAGCAACGAACCTAAGCTAGCCCTGCACCCAGAGGATATCTGGCCGGCAGGTAAAGACATAGAAACGTTGCAAGCTGAGTTGACTCCTCTGTTCTCTACCAACTTCACGCGCGAGCAGTGGTTGATTGGTATGCCTGATGGCAGTCAAGTCGAGGTCGCATTCGACCAGGGCTTCGTTGAGTCAGGTGACCTGCAAGAACCGATTTGCGAAGTCGAATTAGAACTTAAATCTGGTCAAACGGATGCGCTATTTACATTGTCTCGCCAATTCTGCGAACAAGGTGGCATGCGTTTGGGCAATCTAAGCAAAGCTGCTAAGGGTTACCGCCTTGCTCAAGGTTATCAAGGAGATGAAGTTACTCCTTTGACTTTAGTTGATACTGATAAAAGTGATACCGTTGAATCGTGTTTCATTCAATCTTTAGAGCACGCTCTCGCTCATTGGCACTATCATGAGCAGATCTTCACCGAGCGCCAATCTATTGAAGCGTTACATGAGATCAGTCACTCACTCAGTTTTATTCGTCAAACCTTTACTATCTACGGTGGCATTGTCCCAAGACGTGCGAGTGCTATTTTACGTCAAGAGTTGAAGTGGCTTGAGCAAGAGCTCGACTGGCTGAAAAGCTATGACCATTTCGAAGACTTGCTGGAAGATAAAGGCCATGTACTACGTAAACTCGATGCACGTAAGTTCTTAGTGGCTGAGCTTAAAGAGATGCAAGAGCAACTGCCAGATCGTGAAGAGCTGCTTACCTTGTTGAGCTCTGCTCGTTACACTGGTTTATTGTTAGATCTGAGCCGCTGGATCTTGTCTCGTGGCTGGCAACCTTTCTTAGATGAGAAAGCGCGTGAACAAATGGGTCGTGGTATCGAATGGTTTTCCGTGCAGCAACTCGATCGCACATGGGCTGACTTGATGGAAGCTTTCCCGCCAGAACGAGTGATGACCAGCCAAGCGTATATTGAACAGCAATACCGTTTGATGCGTAATCTGTATTCTGGTGTTGGCTTCGCGAGTTTATATGATGACGCTGAACGAAACAGCTTCCGCTTGCCATGGGCCGATATGGTGCAAGGTATTGATGACTTGCTGGCACTTAAAACATTAGAGCCTTTGACTGAGAAGTTGGAAGGCGACGAGAAGGTTCAGCTAGAGCGTTGGTTGGCTCGTCAAGAAGTATCTATTCTGCATGCGATGGAACAGACACGCCAAATCAGTGTTGAGGTTGAGCCATACTGGCAAGACTAAACTCAACACCTGTATCAATATAAGTATGAATTTGAAAATAGGGCTCCGGCCCTATTTTTTTGTTTGTTGCTCAAGCTTTTCGAGTCGCTCTAAGATCTTCTGTTGTTGCTCAATGATCTTCTCAAGGTGCTTCTCTTTGTTTTCCGCGCGTTGATTCTCATGATGAGTTGGAGAGGTGATCAAAGAAGTAATCAAGCCTGAAATCATACCAAACACACCCACACCGCAAATGATCACCAGAGAGGCAACTAATTTTCCTGAGCTCGTGACGGGATAATGATCGCCATATCCCACGGTACTGATGGTCACGAAAGCCCACCATAACGCATCTTGTCCAGTGGTGATGTTGGCGTTGGGATCTTTGTGCTCTAACAGCAGTATTGTCCCAGCTCCTATGGTCAGGAGAATGATCAGCAGCAATATAATCGAGGCGAGGGTGGTCTCTTTACGATTGCGAAATAGCTCTCTTAACACTCGTTTACCCGAACGAAGAACAAGAATTACACGTAAGATCTGAAAAATGCGAGCGAAACGAAGTGGTTCGATCATTGGGATGCTTGCTAAGAAATCGATCCAGTGTACTTTTAGATATTCTTTTTTGTTTTGTGATCTGAATAGATCAATTGTGAGCTGAAAAAGAAAAACACTACAGATTATAAAATCGAGGCCGATAAGGACTTGTTTCGATTCTTTGTCGATCGGTACGAACAATAAGCCTGAGATCACAAATAACGCTAAGAAAGAGAGAATCAGTGACAATAAGCTCATCGGCTTGGTGGCGTCTTTGGTATTATTCAACATTCATACGAGGCTCAAAATAAATCGCGAACTTTGACTGACATAGCCACCTCGCGGATATAGAAGCCATCAATATATAAGAATTAATGGAGAACTGACAATGACTAAACTGTCATTCAAGCCGTGGGAAAGGATAATCTCTGACGTTCGTCTCGTTCCAAAAATGGTCATGTTGATGATATTCAGTACAATCCTGATCATTTCGAAGCAGCTATGGGACGCAAGTACGTTTTACGATTCATTGCTTGCTGTAACCAACAATGCGCAAGTCGCACAACAGCATTACGAGACTTACTTAGTTCAAGTGGCTTGGCAAACAGCCTTGATGATTATTGTGTTTGTGGTTCTTCTATTAGCAGCGGCGCGCGTTATGCTGCGCCAGACTCAATACCTTAATGACGCCATTAAAACCATGGCCGACAAGAACTTATCAGTGCCGATTCAAATGGATTGTAAAGATGAATATGGCGATGTGGCACGCGAACTTGAAAAAACTCGCGTTCAACTGAACGACATGATCAAAACTCAGGTGGCCTCTTCTGATGAACTGTTTGCTCTGACGGAAGTGATGACCATCAGCATGTCTGAAACCAAAGAATCAGCTCAAGAAGAGTTCAATGAGATTGATCAGCTGGCAACAGCAATGAGTGAGATGACCTCTACGGTACAAACTGTTGCTGAGCATGCGCAAAGCGCTTCTTCATTGACGGAACAGGCATCAGGCCAAGCTCTTACTGGTCAGAAGTTCGTTCAAGGGTCTGTTTCTAAGATGAGTGAGTTATCTTCAGATATCGCAGCATCTGCAGCAGCGGTAAACCAAGTTGAAGAGCGCGTTGACTCAATTGGCAGTGTGGTTGGTACTATCCAAGGCATTTCAGAACAAACAAACCTATTAGCATTGAACGCTGCGATTGAAGCGGCGCGTGCAGGTGAAGCAGGTCGTGGTTTTGCGGTTGTTGCCGATGAGGTTCGTAACCTTGCACAGCGTACTCAGCAAGCGACTGTCGAGATTCAAGACATGATCAGTCACCTACAAAGCAGTGCTAATTCTGCGGTAGAGCTGATGGAGAAGAGTGTTGTTGAAGCGGCTGAAGGTGTGGACCTTGTGACCAATGCAGGCTCTGAGCTTGATGGTATCGTAAGCCAAGTAAACCAAATTAATGATATGAACTTCCAGATCGCGACCGCTGCAGGTCAACAGAGCAGCGTTGCAGAAGAGATGAGTGTCAACCTGACCAATGTTCGTGAGCTTGTCGAAGCTTCAGTTGTGGTTGTTGGTGAGCTGTTGGAGACCTCTCAGCTTATGGAAAGCAACGCACAAGAACTCGACGGTAAGATTAAGCAATTTAAGGTTTAGTCATGTTCTCTAAATCCTTATTGCTAGAGCCTGTTTTCTAGAGAGAAAGGCCTAACTCGCTAAGTTAACCGATAAAACGCCCACATTGCTAATGTGGGCGTTTTTTATTGGCGTAACTTTGGTATAACTTATCTTTAGTTTTATGAAGACTCGAACCGATAACCCGAACGTTCGTCGCGCAGCTTATACAAGGAAGAAACATGCCATTGCCTTCTCAACTCGTCACTCACTCACAGTCTGCTTTTGAGCAATTACTAGAGCATCAAAGTGAAGCCATCAATACTTGGTCTGAGCCACAGACTGAGGAGCTTAAACGTGTACTCGGTTTAAGCTGTTTTATTGGTGATTGCCTGCAGCGTGATACGGTTTTATGCGGTGACTTACCTGATATGTTGGCATGTGCAGAGCGTGCTGAAGGGTACCGAGAGCGACTGGCTGGATTACTTTCTGGTTGTGCTGATGAAATGAGTGGTCAGCGCGTGCTGCGTCAATTCCGCAATCGAGAAATGACCTATATTGCTTGGCGTGATTTTATGGGCTCATGGGAGTTAGAACAGAGCTTAAGTCACCTATCGATGTTAGCTGAGGCAATGATCTTCGAGACCTATCAATGGCAGTACGATATTTGTTGTAAAGAGTGGGGCATACCATGCAATGAACAGGGTGAAGCGCAGCCGATGCTGATCATTGGCATGGGTAAGCTAGGGGGCGGTGAGCTCAACTTCTCTTCTGATATCGACCTGATTTTTACCTATCCTGAAAATGGCGAGACACAAGGCGCTAGACGCAGTATTGCCAATGCGCAGTTCTTCACACGCTTGGGGCAACGTATTATCAAGGCACTTGACCAGCAAACCTTTGATGGATTCTGTTATCGAGTCGACATGCGTCTGCGTCCATTTGGTGAGAGTGGTCCACTTGTGATGAGCTATGCGGCACTGGAAGATTACTACCAAGAGCAAGGTCGCGATTGGGAACGCTACGCGATGGTGAAAGCGCGAGTGATGGGCAGCGAAATGTACCCTGAATACCAAGAGCTCCGTCAGATGCTGCGCCCATTTGTATTCCGTCGTTATATCGATTTCAGTGCGATTCAATCTTTGCGTCGTATGAAGTCGATGATAAGCAGTGAAGTACGTCGTCGTGGATTATCAAACAACATCAAGCTGGGGTCTGGTGGGATTCGCGAAGTGGAATTTATTGCACAAGTATTCCAATTGATTCGTGGTGGCCGTGAACCTAGCCTTCGTGGTCGAGGGTTACTGGAAACCTTAAGCGCGATTGAATCACTTCACCTGTTAGAGGCAGAAGAGGTAGGGCACTTACGTGAGGCTTATCTGTTTTTGCGTCGCCTTGAGAACCTGTTACAAGCAATGGCCGACAAGCAAACTCAAACCTTACCTGACGGTGAATTCGAACAGTTGCAACTCGCTGTCGCAATGCAATTCACTGATTGGGATAGTTTGATTGAGGCAACTCGTGCTCATATGGCCAATGTACATACCGTGTTCGAAGATCTGATTGGGGTTGATGAAGATGACGCCAACCCGATCGCGAGTCACTTTAGTGAACTGTGGGATATGGCCCATAAGCCAGATGTGATTGAACATGTTCTGGAGCATGATATTGCGATTGCTAACCCACCGAAAGCCGCGAAAACGATTATTCAATTTAAAGCCGATTTGGCTAAGAAGACCCTTGGCCCACGCGGCCGTGAAGTCCTCAATCGATTGATGCCGAAAGTGTTTCAAGCACTGTACACTGCTAAGGATGCCGAGTTTGGTTTGTCTCGAGTACTGCATCTACTGCATAAAATCGTTACCCGTACCACTTACCTTGAACTACTAGATGAGCACCCTGCCGCGTTGACTCAGCTTGTACGCCTATGTACCGCTAGCCCGATGATCTCCGAGCAATTGGGTCGTTACCCAATTCTGTTAGATGAACTTATCGACCCTCAGCAACTCTACAACCCAGTGCCTTTGGAGTCGTATAAAACAGAGCTGCGTGATTACCTAGCCCGTATCCCTGAAGATGATATGGAGCAACAGATGGAAGGCCTGCGCCAGTTTAAGCAGACCTGTATCCTGAGAATTGCAGCCGCGGATATAGCGGGCGCTCTACCTGTCATGAAGGTCAGTGATCACTTGACCTACTTAGCCGAAGCGATTGTTGAGGCGGGGGTCAATCAAGCTTGGTTACAAGTATCGGCCAAGTTTGGTGAGCCGACTCATGTTAAAGATCGCGAAGGTCGCGGTTTTGCGGTTGTTGGTTACGGTAAGGTCGGTGGTTGGGAGCTTGGCTACAACTCAGACCTAGACATTGTGTTTATGCACGACTGTCCGGTACACATCTATACTGATGGTAAGAAAGAGATCGATGGACGCCAATTTTATCTAAGGTTGGCTCAGCGTATTATTCATATTTTCTCGACCAGAACCGCTTCTGGCATTCTGTACGAAGTCGACACTCGTCTGCGCCCTTCTGGTGCATCTGGCCTGTTGGTGAGTCCAACCGATGCCTTTGATGAGTATCAGCACAATGACGCGTGGACTTGGGAACACCAAGCTTTGACTCGCGCTCGTATGATCTATGGTGACGACTTATTGGCCTCAGCATTTAACAAGACTCGCCATGAGGTTCTGTGCTTGGCGCGTGATGAGGCAACACTCAAAAAGTCAGTTGTAGATATGCGTGAAAAGATGCGCGGCCATTTAGGCGGCAAAAAAAACGATCGATTCATGCTCAAACAAGATGCGGGTGGTATTACCGATATCGAATTTTTGGCGCAATATTTAGTCCTTCGGTACAGCAATGAGAAGCCAAAGCTTACTCGTTGGTGTGATAATGTACGAATCTTTGAAAGCCTGCTGTCACAAGGGATTATGGACGAGCAACAAGGCATGGCATTAACCCATGCTTATACAACGTTAAGAGATGAAATCCACCACCGCAATCTACTCAATCTTGATGCGGATGTGGCAATTAATAAGTTTGAAATGGAAAGAGAACACGTGGTTCGAGCATGGAAGCAGTGGATGGAAGCGTAGCTTGTCTTTTGCTTAGCTATCACAGTGCCTATCGAGGTAGGCTTTACTCATTTTTCTAAGGTTTAGCCACTGTAATCAGTGTGCTAGACTCTAGCCAGATTCGATTTTTGGAGCTCAACAATGAAACCAATTCTACCTGACTACAGCCAATCAGGTGTTCTTATTGTCGGTGACGTCATGCTTGATCGTTACTGGTATGGTCCAACTGGCCGTATTTCACCAGAAGCACCTGTACCCGTTGTAAAAGTAGAAAATAACGAAGAGCGTCCAGGTGGTGCTGCCAACGTTGCAATGAACATTGCCTCTCTTGGTGGTCATGCTCATGTTGTTGGTTTAACTGGTAAAGATGAACCCGCCGAGGTGTTAAAAAATACTTTGGGCGCACTAAAGGTTAAGTGTGATTTCGTTGAGTTAGAAGACTATCCAACCATCACAAAACTACGAGTGATGAGCCGTGGTCAGCAGTTGATTCGTCTTGATTTTGAAGACAAATTTGAAAACACTAATCCAGAGCTTATTCTGTCTCGCATGGAGCAAGCACTGCCAAATGTCCGTTCGGTTATCTTGTCAGATTATGCGAAGGGTGCATTAGAGCATGTACAGAGCTTCATTCAAAAAGCACGCGCAGCGAATGTTCCAGTATTCATCGATCCAAAAGGCGCGGATTTAGAGCGCTACCGTGGTGCGACTTTGCTTACGCCAAATATGGCGGAGTTCGAGCTAGTTGCAGGTAAAGTTAAATCAGAAGAAGACCTTATCGAGAAGGGCATTGCCTTGATCGAAAAATATGATTTTGAAGCTTTGTTGGTGACTCGCAGCGAGAACGGTATGACTCTGCTGCGTAAAGGTCAGGCACCGTTCCACTTACCGACTCAAGCCAAGGAAGTGTACGATGTCACAGGTGCCGGCGATACGGTTATCTCTGTCCTTGCAGCTTCTGTTGCTGCTGGTAAACCTCTGGATGAAGCGTGTGCATTAGCGAATGCGGCTGCTGGTGTAGTTGTTGGTAAGCTAGGTACATCGACACTGTCTACGATAGAATTAGCGGAAGCGATTCACGGTAGCCAAGATACAGACTACGGCGTTATCTCTGAAGCAGCACTGGTTGAAGCGGTGAAGCGTGCTCGTGCGAAAGGCGAGAAAGTGGTTATGACCAATGGCTGCTTTGATATTCTGCACGCTGGGCATGTTTCTTACATGAATCATGCTGCTGAGTTGGGCGATCGTTTGATCGTTGCGGTTAATACTGATGAATCAGTAAAACGTTTGAAAGGTCCAGGTCGTCCTGTGAATCCAACTGATCGTCGTATGGCGGTATTGGCTGGCTTAGGTGCGGTTGATTGGGTTGTACCATTCTCTGAAGATACTCCTCAACGTTTAATCTCTGAGGTATTGCCAAGCATTCTTGTTAAAGGCGGTGATTACAAACCTGAAGAGATCGCTGGTGGTGCGGAAGTGATTGCTGCTGGTGGTGAAGTGAAAGTACTTAATTTTGAAGATGGTTGCTCTACCACTGAAATCATTAAAGCGATTAAAGGTGGCCGAGGCTAACCTTCGGTCTTTTAGCTTCTATGCTAGCTTTTGAATAGATAATAAAAATGCCGCTCAATGAGCGGCATTTTTGTAACTTAAGTAATTCTGAATTACTTACTTGCTACTTTTAGACCTGCGTTTACATCAACGATGTCTTGTTCGCTTAGCGTACCAACCGCTTGGCGAAGCTGAAGTACACTTAGGATATAGTTGTAACGAGCATCTGAAAGGTTTTTGTTCGCATCGTATAGACGACGAGTTGAATCTAGTACGTCAACGATAGTACGAGTACCCACATCAAAACCTGCTTCTGTCGCTTCTAGAGCTGATTGAGCAGAAACTACAGATTGTTCGTAAGCGCGTAGCGCACCGATCGAAGCACTGATGTTGTTGTTGAACGCACGTACGTCTTTTACAACGCTACGGTAAGTCGCTTCTAGATCTTCACTTGCTGCAACGTAGTTGTATTCAGCCTGTTTAGTCAATGAAGTTGTGTTGCCACCCGTGTATAGAGGTACAACTAAGTTCAAACCAATGTTTAGGTTGTCTTGGTCGTAATCTTGGGTGCTGTTTGATTGATCTGAAAGAGCGTAGCTACCATCTAGTGTTAAGCTTGGTAGGTGACCAGAGCTTGCTAGAGAGATGTTGTCTTTTGCTACGTCTTGAGAGATACGTGCAGCCAATAAGCTAAGGTTCTTTTGTTCTGCTTGTTCAACAAGCGCAACAGCAGACTCAGAAGATTTGCTTGCTGAGAAACGATCAGTATCTAGGATGCTTAGGTTAGAGTGTTCCTGACCTGTAATCTCACGTAGACCTTCGTAGCTATTCGTTAGGTCGTTCTCTGCAAGAACTTCATCAGCCAAAACGCCATCGTACTGAGCTTGCGCATCATGTACATCGGTGATTGCTGAAAGACCTACTTCAAAACGCTGTTTAGTTTGCTCTAGTTGACGAGCAACTGCTGCTTTCTCTGCACGAACAAATTCTAGGTTATCTTGAGCGCGAAGTACTTCGAAATATGCTGTCGCAACACGAAGAATCAAGGCTTGTTGTTCTGCCGCGTAAGCTGAATCAGATTGACGAGCGGTTTTCTCTGCCGTATCTAGTGTGATCCATGAAGAGCGCTGATAAAGCTCTTGGCTGAAGCCGATAGCAGCTCCCCAAGTGTTGTTATCAATGCTTGAATTACCAACACCTGATGTATCTCGATCACCACGATTAATGTCGTAGTTTGCTGTTAGGTTAATTTGTGGTAGCAAATCACTACGGCTTGACGTTACTGCTTCAAAAGCGGCATCGCGCTGCGCTGCTGAACGAAGAAGTTGTGGATCGTTCTGTTTTGCTTGGTCGTAAACTTCAGCTAGCGTATCAGCAAAAGCTGACGAACTCAGGCTGCCAATTGCTGCACTGATAAATAGTGGAAGCAGTTTTTTCATTTTCCTATTCCTGCCTTTTATGGAATTTTCTTTAAAAGAGTTTAACCCAGTTTGGTGGTAATTTACTCGAAACTTTGCACTTTTTTACAGTTAACTGTCCACTTGTGCAATATTTATTTTTTAAAACTTAACTTTAATTATAAATTTTATATAAAAAGTTGAACCTTATCCTTGGTAGTTAACTCGGACAATGAGTAAACTATAAAGATCACTTAGTGAGGTACCAAATGCAACAGTATGACAATCAACGACATGAGTTTACTCCGCAAGATGTGGAAATAGTCTCAAAAGAGACGCTGTTTCGTGGTTTTTTCAAAATGGTTAAGTACACATTTAAACATAGACTGTTTGAGGGCGGCTGGAGCCAACCAATAGAGCGTGAGATGTTTGAGCGTGGACATGCTGCTGCTTTGCTACCTTATGATCCTGTGCGTGACGAAGTTGTGATCGTCGAACAGATCCGTGTCGGTGCTCTAGAGCATGAGACCCCATGGCAATACGAAATTGTTGCTGGGATCATTGATACCGATGAATCACCACAAGATGTCGCTCGTCGTGAAGCGATGGAAGAAGCCGGGGTCGAAGTCGGATCTGTGTTGCCTATTACTTCGTATTACCCTTCATCTGGTGGTTGCTCAGAAAAGCTTGACGTCTTTGTTGGCTGTGTTGATGCAACGACAGCCAAAGGGGTACACGGATTGGACTACGAAGGTGAAGACATTCGCGTACAAGTGATGAGTCGTGAAACTGCTTATCAGTTGGTAAAAGACGGTGTGTTTGAAAATGGAGCCACGATCATTGCGCTACAGTGGCTACAATTGAACTACCAAGAATTACAGTCAGAGTGGATAGATTAACGTCATGCCAAATATAGCAGTCAAGAAACCGTATCATGTTGATCTTGCTGAATTGATGCGAGTTTACGAGACGAACTATGCCAAACTGAACGCTTTGTTACCGGTTGGGCATGAAGTTGGTGACGTTCGCTGTTACCAAGCCGTTAATATGGTGTATCAATTGACAGTGAATGAGGTCACAAAATACACCACATTAATAGATATATGTCAGAGTGACGCGATGCCAGTGTTTCCTTTGCCAAAAATGTCTGTCAGGCTATACCACGACGCTCGAGTTGCAGAAGTGTGCGCTAGCGGGGATTTTTCAAGAGTCAAAGCGAAATATGACTATCCCAACACTAAGCTTCTGCAAAAGGACGAGAAATTTCAATTGAATAAATTTCTTGGGGAATGGTTAACGTTTTGTTTAAAAACGGGTATCAGCCGAACCCCAATTACCTTTTAATTGAGCCTATTTATCAACACTTTTAAAGTCTAAACAGTAACGTATCTGGATTTGTTATTTTGGAATTATCACACACTTCAAAATTTGATGAGAGCACTATTAAGCTTGTGCAGCTAACGGACACGCATTTGTTTGCGCCGAGCAATGGCAGCTTATTAAGCATCAACACTCAAGATAGCTTTCGTGCTGTAGTCGATGGCATTGTTAGTCAGGGTTTTGACTATCAAGCGATTTTAGCAACCGGTGATATCTCTCAAGATCACAGTGCTGAGTCGTACCAGAAATTTGAGTCAGGGATTCAACCTTTGGAAAAGTCATGCTATTGGCTGCCAGGGAACCATGACTTTAAGCCTAATATGGGCAGTGTTTTACCATCACCACAAATACAGTGTGTTGAGCATGTCTTGCTAGGCGATAACTGGCAGATGGTGATGCTAGACTCGCAGGTGGTTGGTGTGCCTCATGGTCGCCTTAGCGATCAACAGCTTGATCTGTTAGAACAAAAGCTGACGGAATTCCCTGAACGTAATACTTTGGTTCTATTGCATCACCATCCATTGCTGGTTGGCAGTGCATGGTTGGATCAGCATAACCTAAAAGACGCCGATCAATTTTGGGATGTGGTTCAACAGCACACCAATGTCAAAGCAGTATTGTGTGGTCACGTTCATCAAGACATGAATCGAGATCATTATGGTGTACAAGTCATGGCAACACCGTCGACTTGTGTGCAATTCAAACCTAACTCAGATGACTTCGCGGTAGATACTTTGTCTCCGGGCTGGAGAGAGATTGAATTACATCAAGACGGAACGGTCAGCACGCAAGTTCGTCGTTTGCCTCATGGGCAGTTCTTGCCTGATTTTGAAGCCGCTGGTTATTAATGAAGGTTGTTATTGATGTTAGGCTCTAATCAGCAAGCGACTAAGCCATCGCTGCTTCTCTATATTCACGGGTTTAACAGTTCATCACGTTCCCATAAAGCGAATGTGATGGCAGATTACTGTGCGGAGCATCGCGCTGATATTAAAGTCGTAACGCCTCAACTGCCGAGTTTCCCTCAGCAAGCGGCACTTCATTTGCAACAGCTGGTGGAGCAATACAAAGAGCAATATCAGATAGCGTTGGTCGGTAGCTCACTAGGTGGCTATCTTTCAACATGGCTGAATAGCCACTATGGTTTTAAAGCGGTGGTTGTAAACCCTGCAGTGAAGCCGTATGAGCTTCTTGCTGACTATTTAGGTGAACAAGTAAACCCATACACAGATGAACGATATGTACTGGAAACAAAACATATTGATGAACTGAAGGCGTTAGAGGTTTCGGCTATCGCTAAGCCGAGCGACTTCTGGTTACTTCAGCAAACGGAAGACGAAGTTCTGGATTACCGACAAGCGGTAGAGAAGTACCAAGGTGCAACACAGACAGTAGAAGAGGGCGGGGATCATAGCTTTGTTGATTTTGAACGCTACCCACAACAAATCATCACCTTTCTAAATCTTTAATCTGTTCCACCAACCAAGTGATTCTCTCTTGTTTGCCTGTTATTTCATCTATCAATGGTGAAATATCATAGTTTGATGTCTTAGTTTTTGAACTAGCTTGACATCATTACTCAGCTTCCAGACTATATTCCCCAATACTTCGCTCGTTCGCTCTACTATGACGGTTCATAGTAATGATTCTGCTTTAGTGAAACTGGAGCCAGCGAACTGACGCAAACTTTTTGAGTAAACTCCGTATTATGACTGAACAATATAATGCAAAAGACCTCGAGGTACTTGAAGGTCTCGATCCTGTGCGACACCGCCCAGGAATGTATACCGAGACAGAAAGACCTAACCACCTTGCCCAAGAAGTCATTGATAACTCGGTCGATGAAGCACTAGCGGGACACGCTAAGAAAATCAAAGTTGTGCTTCATGCAGACCAATCGTTAGAAGTTACCGATGACGGCCGTGGTATGCCTGTCGATATTCACCCAGAAAAAGGGATCTCAGGTGTTGAGCTGATTTTAACAAAGCTCCACTCTGGTGGTAAATTCTCGAACAACAACTACAAGTTCTCTGGTGGTCTGCACGGTGTAGGTATCTCGGTAGTAAACGCGCTGTCAAAACGTGTTGAAGTGACCGTACGCCGAGAAGGTCAGGTTCACGAGATCGCACTTGAAGGCGGTCATGCAGTAACAGAGCTTACTGTAACGGGCACTTGTGGTCATCGTAACAGTGGTACATCAGTACATTTCTGGCCTGATCCTAAGTACTTTGATAGCCCTAAATTCTCGACACTTCGTCTGATTAACAATCTACGTGCAAAAGCAGTGCTTTGCCCAGGTTTAGAAATTACCTTTATCGACAAAGTCGGTGGCGAAGAGCATAAATGGTTCTATGAAGATGGCCTAAAAGATTACCTTGCCGAAGGCGTGAAAGGTTATACCTTACTGCCTGAAGAACCTTATGTTGGCGAATTCGTTGCTGAAACCGAAATGGCAAACTGGGCGATCATCTGGCAGCCAGAAGGCGGTGATATGATCACCGAGAGTTATGTGAACTTAGTACCGACTAAACAAGGTGGTACACACGTAAACGGTCTTCGCCAAGGTTTGCTTGATGCAATGCGTGAGTTCTGTGAATTCCGGAACTTGTTACCACGCGGCGTTAAGCTAACGGGCGACGATATTTTCGATCGCTGTTCGTACGTACTATCGGTGAAGATGCAAGATCCGCAGTTTGCAGGTCAAACAAAAGAACGCTTGTCTTCGCGTCAAACCGCTGCGTTTGTTTCTGGTGTGGTAAAAGATGCCTTTAGCCTGTGGCTGAACGAAAAGCCACAACTGGCAGAACAGTTGGCAGAAGCTTGTATTGCGAATGCCCACCGCCGTATGCGCGCAAGCAAAAAGGTTGTGCGTAAGAAAATCGCCTCAGGCCCAGCACTGCCGGGTAAGCTAACGGATTGTTCGGTTCAAGATTTAAGCCGTACTGAAATCTTCTTCGTGGAAGGGGACTCGGCGGGTGGTTCTGCTAAACAAGCGCGTGACCGTGAGTTCCAAGCGGTGATGCCACTTCGCGGTAAGATCCTAAATACGTGGGAAGTGTCGGCAGACCAAGTATTGGCTTCGCAAGAAGTGCACGATATCTCGGTAGCTCTGGGTATCGACCCGGACAACGATGACTTATCAGGCCTGCGTTACGGTAAGATCTGTATTCTTGCCGATGCGGACTCGGATGGTCTTCATATCGCGACACTGTTATGTGCATTGTTTACTCGCCATTTCCATGCTTTGGTTGAAGCGGGCCATATCTATGTGGCAATGCCTCCTCTGTATCGTATCGATTGCGGTAAAGAAGTGTTCTACGCACTCGATGACGCAGAGAAAGACGGTGTGCTTGAGCGACTATCGCAGAAGAAAGCTAAGATCAACGTGCAACGATTCAAAGGTCTGGGTGAAATGAACCCACTTCAGTTGCGTGAAACCACCATGGATCCAAACACTCGTCGCCTTGTTCAGTTAACGATTGATGACAGCGAAGCGACTAACGAGATGATGGACATGCTGCTTGGTAAGAAACGTGCAGATGATCGCCGTACATGGCTACAGACTAACGGTGATATGGCCGAGGTATAATGGATGTCTAACGAAATTACATATGATGGCGTTGAACAGCTGCCAATGCGCAAGTTCACCGAAGATGCCTACTTAAATTACTCAATGTACGTGATCATGGATCGTGCATTGCCGTATATCGGTGATGGCTTGAAGCCAGTACAGCGTCGTATTATCTACGCGATGTCTGAGCTGGGCTTATCGGCTGCATCGAAATACAAAAAATCAGCACGTACCGTTGGTGACGTATTAGGTAAGTATCACCCACACGGTGACTCTGCTTGTTACGAAGCGATGGTATTGATGGCGCAGCCGTTCTCTTACCGCTACCCATTGGTAGATGGTCAAGGTAACTGGGGGGCTCCTGATGATCCGAAATCGTTCGCTGCAATGCGTTATACCGAAGCAAAACTGTCTAAGTTTGCTGAAGTTCTGCTGGGCGAGTTAGGTCAAGGCACTGTTGACTGGCAACCAAACTTTGATGGCACGATGAAAGAGCCTCAAATGTTGCCTGCTCGTCTTCCACATATCCTGCTTAACGGTATCACGGGTATCGCGGTAGGTATGGCGACCGATATTCCACCACACAACGTGCGTGAAGTCGCTAATGCAGCCATTCACCTAATTGATACGCCTAAGTCTGAGCTTTCAGATGTGATGGGTTTCATTCAAGGTCCAGATTACCCGACAGAAGCTGAGATTATCTCTCCGAAATCGGATATCGAAAAGATCTACCGTACTGGACGTGGCAGCATCAAGATGCGCGCGGTTTGGCACAAGGAAGGCTCTGATATTGTTATCACGGCTCTGCCTCATCAAGTGTCAGGTGCAAAGTTACTTGAGCAAATTGCTAACCAGATGCGCGCTAAGAAGCTGCCAATGGTTGACGACTTGCGCGATGAATCTGATCACGAGAACCCAACGCGTATCGTTGTTGTTCCTCGTTCGAATCGTATCGATTGTGATCAATTGATGAGTCACCTGTTCGCGTCGACGGATCTAGAGAAAAACTTCCGCGTTAACTTGAACATGATTGGTTTGGATAACCGTCCTCAGGTTAAAGGCTTAGTTCAAATCCTGAAAGAGTGGATCGAGTTCCGCCGCACAACCGTTCGTCGTCGTTTGCAGTACCGTTTAGATAAAGTACTGGCACGTTTGCACATCTTAGAAGGCTTACTTGCTGCTTATCTTAATATCGATGAAGTGATTGAGATCATTCGTACAGAAGACGAACCATGTCCTGTTCTAATGAGCCGTTTCAACATTTCTGAAGTTCAAGCTAATGCGATTCTTGATATTAAACTTCGTAACTTAGCTAAGTTAGAAGAGTTTAAAATCCGAGCTGAGCAAGAAGAGCTTGAAGCTGAACGTGAAAAGCTTGAAAAGCTACTCGGTTCAGAGCGTCGCTTGAATACGCTGATCAAGAAAGAAATCCAAGCAGATGCGGATAAATACGGCGATGATCGTCGTTCACCTCTGATTGAGCGTGCTGAAGCGAAAGCGCTAACAGAGCGTGACTTAGTACCAAGCGAACCAATCACAGTTGTGTTGTCTGAAAAAGGTTGGATTCGTCATGCCAAAGGGCATGAGGTTGATGCTGAAGGCTTGAACTATAAATCAGGTGATAAATTCCTAGCGAGCGCTAAGGGTAAGAGTAATCAACAAGCGGTGTTCCTTGGCAGTGATGGCCGAAGCTACTCCCTTGAATCACACTCATTACCGTCGGCACGTAGCCAAGGTGAGCCAATTACAGGCCGCTTGAACGTCAGCCCTGGTACTTCTATTCGCCAAGTGGTGATGGGAGAGAATGAGCAATTATGGTTAGTCGGTTCTGATGCTGGTTATGGCTTTGTTTGTAAGGGTAGCGATCTGCTGTCTAAGAACAAGAGCGGTAAAGCGTTGGTTAACTTGCCACAAGCTTCTGAAGTGATGATGCCAAGCCCTATTGCTGACTTGGACAGTAACCAGATTCTGGCGATTACTAACCAAGGCCGTATGTTGTTGTTCCCTATTAAAGACCTACCTCAGTTGAGCAAGGGTAAAGGCAACAAGATCATCAACATCCCTTCGGCGAAAGCAAAAGAGCGTGAAGAGTTTGTCTCGCACTTGATGGCTATCCCAGAGAATGCGACGCTGACTATCTACGCCGGTAAACGCAAGCTTGGCTTGAAACCAGCAGATCTTGAAAACTTCCGTGGTGAACGTGGTCGCCGTGGTGGCCTACTACCAAGAGGTTTACAGCGAGTGACTCGCATCGATATCGAAGAGCCAAGTGAATCGTAGAGATACCTGATACTATCTTTAGATAAAAGAAAACCCAGCCTGTGAGCTGGGTTTTTTGTATTTGTTTATTAGCAGCTTAAATCTAGCAGCTTGAACCACTGCTAACAGCGTTTGTTCTACAGGCGAGTATCTTCAGCAATTGTCACTTTGAGGGTTTTGTTTTCACCTTGGCGTAAGATTCCCACATCAATCTCGGTACCTGGACGCAAATCAGTAACAGTATCCATCACACTCTGACGACCATTTACCTGGTTATTATTGATACTGACAATAATGTCTTGAGCTTCAAAACCGGCATCCGCAGCGGGGCCATTTGGATCGATACCTAACACAACAATACCGCCGATATTCTTAGTACCCAACATGCGTGAGGTGACAGAGTTGATGTCTTGTCCATCGATACCGATATAACCACGAATTACACGGCCATCGGCGATGATCTTCTCCATGATTTTATTAGCAAGCGGATAGGGGATAGCGAATGAGATCCCATAGGTTTCCATGTCGGTAGCTTGTTGGAAAGAGGCGGTATTGATACCGACTAGCTCACCTTGTGAATTCACCAGTGCACCACCTGAGTTACCTTCATTGATTGCTGCATCGGTCTGGATAAAGGCTTGATGACCATCAGCACTGATCGAAGAGCGGCCAGTTGCAGAGATGATACCAAAGGTTGTTGTTTGACCTAGGTTATATGGATTACCTATCGCCAGTACCACATCACCAACATTGGCTTTGTAGCTTGGGTTTAATGGGATTACTGGTAGGTTGTCACCGCTGACTCTCAGTATCGCGATATCGGTGCGTTTGTCTGAGCCGACAAGTTGCGCTGCTGCTACTCGGCCATCTTGAAGGGCCACAACTATTTGGTCTGCTTGAGCCACAACATGGAAGTTGGTAATGATGTAGCCTTTCTCGCTAACAATCACCCCAGACCCCAAACCTTGAGTCAGTAGCTTGTTACGATCATCTTCGGCGTATTTACGGCTATAAATATTAACCACAGCAGGTGCCGCGCGGCGTACTGCTTGATTGAATGAAATCTGAAGAGAGCCAATATTGTCGACTTTAGGGTTAGTGACATCTGCAACAATAGCTGGTCTTAAGCTTGGAAAAGCGAGAAGAATCAGAGCCGCTGAAACGAGTCCAAGGGAAATAGAACGAAATAGAAAGGACAGCATGTTTCCCTCTTCAACAAGTAAGGTGTGAAGCCTCCGTAGATGGATGACTGACTTGATTACTAGTGAAGCATAGCATTTTGATTCATCTAAAGAAAAGGGAGACTGAGTAAGTTTAAAGCAAACTTACCGAGCCTCCCTGTTATTACGTTGACGTATGACTATCTAATAACGAGGTAGATAGTTCTGTCGCCACGTTGGATATTTAGCGCTAGTACGCCCGGCTGTTTCTCAAGAATATCTCTAAATTCAGCAAGGTTCTTAACGGTTTGGCGATTGACGCCAATAATGATGTCGTCTTTGAGAAGTTGATAAGCTTCTGCTGGTGAGCCTTGAGCCACACTTGACACTTTCACGCCCGTTGCTGAGTCGCTGTCTGTTGTGTTGGTGAGCTCTGCACCAGCTAAGCCTTCATGCAGTTTTTCAGCTTGTGTCTTGCTGTTGGTTGATTCACCCAGAGTCACATCAAAGGTTTTGTTCTTGCCGTCGCGAACCACGCCCAGTTCGATTTCTTTACCTGCACCGAGTGTAGCGACTTTAGCTCTTAATTCACTGAAAGTATCAATACGTTTACCATTAATAGAGACAATAATGTCACCCGCTTTCAGGCCTGCATCATCGGCTGCACTGTCCGGCACGACTTGGCTAACGAAGGCGCCTTTACTTGATTCATAACCGAGTGCTTCTGCTAGTTCTGAGGTGATCTCTCCACCTTGAACGCCCAGCATGCCGCGTTTTACTTCACCGAAATCGAGAATTTGTTCTGTCAGGTTTTTCATCATATTGGATGGGATTGCAAAGCCGATACCGACATTACCTCCGTTAGGGCCAAGAATGGCAGTATTGATACCAATCAGTTCACCGTTGAGGTTAACTAGCGCACCACCAGAGTTACCGCTGTTGATTGCCGCATCGGTCTGAATGAAGTTCTCAAAGTTCTCTAGATTCAGGCCGCTACGACCAAGCGCAGAAACAATACCTGATGTCACGGTTTGACCAAGTCCAAATGGGTTACCAATTGCGACACTAAAATCACCAACTCTTAACTTGTCTGAGTCTGCCACTTTTATCTGAGTAAGGTTCTTGGCTTCTTCTAGTTTAAGCAGCGCGATATCCGACATCTGGTCGCCACCGATAAGTTCGGCATCGTATTCTCGACCATCATGAAGTTTTACTTTGATATCGTCAGCACCATTAATCACATGGTAGTTAGTCACGATATGGCCTTTCTTGGCATCAATGATCACACCAGAGCCTAATCCGCGGAATGGGCGCTCTCGTGTTTGTTCTGGACCAAAAAAGAATTGGAATTGTTCAGGGATTTGCTGGCGTTGTACCTGTTTGCCTTCTACGGCAATACTAACCACAGCGGGGGTCACTTGTTCAAGCATAGGCGCGAGGCTTGGTAATTGTTCATTACCCACACTTAATGGTAGTGCGGCCGTTGCTTGAATGGGGGTGATGATTGAACTTAAGCTTAAAGTCAGTACTGATAAAGCAAGCAAAGGTTTTTTCATCATAAACTCCTCTCTAGTTAAGGTCTTACCCCTCTCACTACGTGTAATAAGTATGAGAAGTTTCAAATGACCTGAGTGAAAGTTATGACTCAAAAACCTTTGTAAAGTTCACAGAAGTGTTAAATGTTTATGATGCTTTTGCTGTCACTACATCAGGAGCATCAATGATCTCTTTCTTCTGTTCTGTAAATAAACCGGTTGCGCCATTCGCGTAATCTTTCGGTTGTTCCTCAAGTGTCGCTTCTTTAATTGAAGGCTTATCTTGTGATTTGTCCGAATGAGCGGCGGCTGTTTTTACAAACGGGTTGTCTTGCTCTGGCAGGTTAGGAATCAGCTCTGAGCTTGTTTTTTCCATGTGTTGGTACAGTTTCGTGTAGTCCTTACCTAAGGTGTCCAACATTTCTGCTGATTTCGCAAAGTGGTCAGCCAGCTCTTGTCGCTGCTGTTCTAGGGCAAACTTTGCGCTATCTAATTCTTTCTGTACGTTCTTTTGTTTTTTGTATTCAGGTGTCATAAGACGAGAAATGGCGACCCCTAAAATAACTCCGACTAGTAAACCGGCAACGGCATACATCCAAGGCATAACAGCTCCTTATTATTGTTTTTTAACATGTTTGTTACTGCTTAGTTACACGTGATACGGCTCCATGGTACTATGAGAAAGCCGCAGTATAAAGAGAAATGCGTGTGCGCTAGTTAGCAGTTTGATGCTGCATTATTCACCACGTTACGTTATTTCTCGTACTGTTTGGGCTCATTTTTATTTGCTGTCTGATATCGCTTTCATTGTGGAAATGTCGTCATGAATCCCATTAAAAAATACGAACAAGATATAAAAGAACATGGATTTCAAAGAGATCCAGCACAAGAGCAAGCAGTTAAGTCTTTAGATGAACTCTTTCATCAATTCCAAGATTACATGAATACGCCTATTCCTCAACTAACTCGATTCCAGAAATTATTGGGCAAAAAACCAGAATTGCCACAGCCACCGAAAGGTCTCTATTTCTGGGGAGGCGTAGGGCGCGGTAAAACTTATCTAATGGATACGTTCTACGACGCCTTACCGACCACTAAAAAAATGCGGGTTCACTTTCATCGCTTTATGTATCGAGTTCATGATGAACTAAAGGCGCTAGGTAATGTTAGCGATCCATTGCCTTTAGTGGCAGACAAGTTGAAGGAAGAAGCGGACATTATCTGTTTCGACGAATTCTTTGTTTCAGACATCACTGATGCGATGATCCTAGGAACTTTGTTCCAAGAGTTGTTCGCTCGCAACGTTATCTTGGTCGCGACCTCTAATATTCCCCCTGCGGATCTATATCGTAACGGGTTACAGAGAGCGCGTTTCTTACCTGCCATTAAGCTTATTCAAGACAACTGCCACATTCTTAATGTTGATAGCGGTATTGATTATCGTCTGCGTACTTTAGAGCAGGCAGAGATTTACCATTACCCGCTAGATAGCCAAGCGAATATCAATCTCGAAAAGTATTACGCTCAGCTCGTAGGTGAAGATAAAGAGAAGCTTAAGCAGATTGAGGTTAATCACCGTCAATTAGAAGTAGTCGAAGCGAGTGATGGTGTGTTGCATGGTACTTTTGCTCAGCTTTGTCAGTCGGCTCGTAGCCAGAACGACTATATTGAGTTGTCTCGGGTTTATCACACGGTTCTATTGGCGGATGTATTGCAAATGGGGGCGACTTCAGATGATGCTGCAAGGCGCTTCATTGCATTAGTTGATGAGTTCTATGAGCGCAATGTGAAACTGATTATTTCAGCGCAAGTGGAGCTAGAAAAGCTATACACCCATGGTCAGCTAGAGTTTGAATTTAAACGTTGTCAATCGCGCTTAATTGAAATGCAGAGCCATGAATATTTGGCAAAAGAACACTTAAGTTAGCTTTGATTATCTCGAATAAGAAATAGAATTAAAAAAATCGTGATTTTGTTCAAAAAGAGGTGATTTTTTCTTCGCTCTTCTCTATAATCCTGCGACCTACCGTTACTGCGGGCCTCTAGCGATGAGTAAAATCACGTTATGCCAAGAGTTTTCCAACACTCGAAGGGGTGATGAATGGTAACTCTTAGACAGTGGGAATACGCGAGTATTCCTTAAGTGTAAATTTTTTAAATAGGTAATTATTAGCATGAAAACTTTCGTTGCTAAACCAGAAACTGTAAAACGCGACTGGTATGTTGTAGACGCTGAAGGCAAAACTCTTGGCCGTCTAGCAAGTGAAATCGCTTCTCGCCTACGCGGCAAGCACAAAGCAGAATACACTCCTCACGTAGACACTGGTGATTACATCATCGTTGTTAACGCTGAGAAAGTTGCTGTAACTGGTAACAAAGCTAAGGGTAAGGTTTACTACCGTCACTCTGAGTTCCCAGGTGGTCTTAAAACTATCACTTTTGAAAAGCTAATTGCTAAGAAACCAGAAATGGTTCTAGAACTAGCAGTTAAAGGTATGCTTCCACGTGGTCCTCTAGGCCGCGCGATGTACCGTAAGCTTAAAGTGTACGCTGGTACTGAGCACAACCATGTTGCTCAACAGCCACAAGTACTAGACATCTAAGGGGATTATGAAAATGGCAGAGAATCAATACTACGGCACTGGTCGTCGCAAAAGCTCAGCAGCTCGTGTTTTCATCAAACCAGGCTCTGGTGAGATCGTAATCAACAAGCGTAGCCTTGATGTTTACTTCGGTCGTCCAACTTCTCGTATGGTTGTTAAGCAACCTCTTGAGCTAGTTGAACTAACTGAGAAACTTGACCTTTACATCACTGTTTCTGGTGGTGGTATTTCTGGTCAAGCTGGCGCAATCCGCCACGGTATCACTCGCGCTCTTATGGAGTACGATGAAACTCTACGTCCTGCTCTACGTGCAGCTGGCTACGTTACTCGTGACGCTCGTTGCGTTGAACGTAAGAAAGTTGGTCTACGTAAAGCACGTCGTAAACCTCAATTCTCTAAGCGTTAATTTTTCTTTACGAAAAAGTACACGCTCCCAGTTTTACGACTGGAATTGTGGTTCAAAGCTCGGCTATATGCCGGGCTTTTTGTTTTTATATCCCCTCTAAACGCTTTCCCTCCCTCGTTTTATTTCTAAATTCTTATATTTTGAAAGCTTTTGTAACCCAATGTGCGCTTTGCCTCATGATTGTTACAAAAAGGTAGCTTTATCTTGTCAAAAAGTAGGGTTTTATTTATCATTTGCCGTCAATAAATAGAACTAAATACATATTTTGTTAGCCATGCTCTTTAATCGGAATTATTTCAATCCATAAGGAGCAAATGGGAGAATGTTTGGATGAGCAACGCGCCTTTAAATAACGGTCGCAGGCGTTTCTTAACCGCAACAACAGCCGTTGTTGGTGGTTTAGGAGCAGCTGCTGTAGCCGTGCCTTTTATTAAATCATGGAATCCGAGTGCCAAGGCGAAAGCTGCGGGCGCGCCGGTGGAAGTGGAAGTCAGTAAGTTAGAACCGGGACAAATGGTTCGTGTCGAGTGGCAAGGTAAACCTGTATGGGTTGTACGCCGTGCTGAGTCGGTACTAGAGAACCTAAAAGCGATCGGTGGTCAACTTCGTGACCCTCAATCTGAAGCTGAACAACAACCTGAATACGCGCAGAACGAGTTCCGTTCAATTAAGCCTGAATTCTTCGTTGCTGTTGGTTTCTGTACGCACTTAGGTTGTTCTCCAACTTACCTGCCGGATTCTTTTGCAGAGCAAGTTCAGGGTGTTAAGTCTGGTTTCTTCTGTCCTTGTCATGGTTCAAAGTTTGATATGGCAGGTCGAGTATTCCAAGGCGTACCAGCTCCATTGAATCTTGTTGTACCAAAGCATATGTATTTGAGTGACACTAAGATCATGATCGGTGTGGACGAGGGAGACGCGTAATGCAAGGATTGCTTGATTGGGTAGAGAAACGTCTACCCGCGATGAATGCTTATAAAAAGCATTTATCTGAATACCCAATGCCTAAGAACTTTAACTTTTGGTACCTTTTCGGTTCTTTAGCAATGTTGGTACTGGTTAACCAAATTCTTACGGGTATTTGGCTAACAATGAACTACGTACCGTCAGGTGAGGGTGCATTTGCTTCTGTTGAATACATCATGCGTGATGTGGAATACGGTTGGTTACTGCGTTACATGCACTCAACGGGTGCTTCGGCATTCTTCGTTGTTATCTACCTGCATATGTTCCGTGGCCTAATCTACGGTTCTTACCAAAAACCTCGTGAGCTACTTTGGATCTTCGGTATGTTGATCTTCTTAGTGCTTATGGCTGAGGCTTTCATGGGTTACCTACTACCATGGGGTCAAATGTCTTACTGGGGTGCTCAGGTAATCATTTCTTTGTTTGGTGCGATTCCTGTTATTGGTGATGACCTAACGCTTTGGATCCGTGGTGACTACATCATATCTGGTGCAACGCTGAACCGTTTCTTCGCACTGCACGTTATCGCTCTACCAATCGTACTTCTGCTACTTATCGTACTTCACGTACTAGCACTGCACGAAGTGGGTTCGAACAACCCAGATGGTATCGAGACTAAGCTTCCTAAAGGTACAATGGGCGACGATTACAAAACTCAGTTCCCATTCCATAAGGATTACACTAAGAAATACGACATCATCGACTCTATTCCTTTCCACCCATACGGGACGGTGAAAGACATGGTAGGTGTTGCTGGTTTCCTATTCTTGTTCTGTTACGTGCTGTTCTTTAACCCAGAAATGGGTGGATACTTCCTTGAGCCGCCTAACTTTGAAGCCGCGAATCCGCTGAAAACACCTGAGCATATTGCTCCAGTTTGGTACTTCACGCCGTTCTACGCTGTACTTCGTGCTGTTCCTGATAAGCTGCTAGGTGTAGTAGCAATGGGTGCATCTATTGTTGTGTTATTCCTATTGCCATGGTTCGACCGTTGTAAAGTGCGCTCTTACCGTTACCGTAGCAAACTGCATTTGATTAACATCATCCAATTCACAATAAGCTTTATTGCGCTTGGTGTACTTGGTGCGCTTCCAGCAACGCCAACATACACGCTACTGGCTCAAATCTTTAGCTTAGGTTATTTCATGTTCTTCGTTCTACTGTGGTTCTACAGTAAAAATGAAGCGACGAAACCATTACCAGAAAGGGTGACATTCAAATGAAAAAGTGGATTGTAATTTTATTTGCTATGTTGCCGTCATTGGCGATGGCAGCGGGTGCAAACGTACCATTAGACAAAGCGAACAATGACTTAACAGACAAAGCTTCATTGCAAAATGGCGCTAAGATGTTCATGAACTACTGTTTCGCTTGTCACTCAACGCAGTACCAGCGTTATGAACGTGTTGCGAATGATTTAGAGATCCCTGTTGATCTAATGAAGGAAAACCTGATTTTCGACCCAGAGGCGAAAATTGGTAGCTTGATGGTTAACGCTATGCCTTCTGAGCAAGCGGCAAGTTGGTTTGGTGCTCCGCCACCTGACCTAACTTTGGTTGCTCGTGTTCGTGGCGCAGATTGGCTGTACACTTACCTTCGTACATTCTATGAAGATCCGTCTCGTCCGTTTGGCGTGAACAACATTGTTTTCCCAAGTGTAGGTATGCCGCACGTTCTTGAAGAGCTACAAGGTATCCCAACACCAATCTACGATACGCATATGGTAGATGGCGAGGAAGTGACGGTTGTTGTTGGTACTGAAACTGACGGTTCTGGTGAACTAAGTGCTGGTGAATACGACGAAGCGGTTCGTGACCTTGTTAACTTTTTGGTTTACTCGGGCGACCCAGTTCAACTTGAGCGTCACGCTATGGGTTGGTGGGTAATGGCCTTCTTAGTAATATTCACTATCATCGTGATTTTGCTGAAGAAAGAGTATTGGCGTGATGTGCACTAATTGTGCTATAATACCGTGCTAATTCCCAAATTATGTTAATGTTCAATGGAGGCTTTAGGCCTCCATTGTTTTTATTTAAAGTGTACTGGAGGGCTCCATGGCTGTAGCTGCCAATAAACGTTCTGTAATGACTCTTTTCTCAAGTGCTTCTGATATGTATAGCCATCAGGTGCGCATCGTTCTTGCTGAAAAAGGCGTAAGTGTTGAAGTTGAGTTGGTTGATGAAAAAAATCTACCAGCAGAGCTTGTTGAACTGAACCCGTACAAATCAGTACCTACTCTTGTTGATCGTGAGCTTGCTCTATATGACTCAAAGATCATCATGGAATACCTAGATGAGCGTTTCCCTCATCCACCATTGATGCCTGTATACCCGGTTGCTCGTGGTAACAGTCGTCTAATGATGTACCGCATTGAGCGTAACTGGTATTCAGTTGCAGAGAAGATCGTTAAAGGCAATGCTGAAGAATCTGAAGCAGCTCGCGTTAAACTGCGCAACGACCTACTGACTCTTGCTCCTATCTTCGCTGAGTATGAATACTTCATGAGCGAAGAGTTTAGCCTAATTGATTGTTACCTAGCTCCGCTACTATGGCGTTTACCTGAGCTTGGTATCGAACTAATTGGTCCTGGTTCTAAAGAGCTTAAGATTTACATGAACCGCGTATTCGAACGTGATTCATTCCTAGCTTCTCTAACTGAAGCTGAGCGTGAGATGCGACTTGTTCGCTAAGCGTTTATGGATATTTCTAATATGACTCCACGCCGACCATATATGCTTCGTGCATTTTATGAATGGCTGGTTGATAACGAATTAACTCCACACCTTGTTGTTGAAGCAACATTGCCGGGTGTGCGAGTTCCAGAAGAGTTTGTTCAAGATGGTCAGATCATTCTGAACATCGCGCCTCGTGCGGTTGGACAACTTGAACTGGGTAACGAAGCTGTGACGTTTAGTGCTCGCTTTAGTGGTCGTCCACACTCTGTGATCGTTCCGCTTTACGCAGTACAAGCGATTTATGCTCGTGAAAATGGTGCTGGTACCATGTTTGAACCTGAAGAGGCTTACATGGAAGCGTTTGAAGAAGGGATTGAAGAAAGTCCTTTTGAAGAACCAGAAAAAGGCCCATCTTTGAGCGTAGCAACGGCAGACGTAGATGCTGAAGAGCCTGACTCAGATCCTGAGCCACCTCGTCCAGCGAAAGGTCGCCCAAGCCTTCGTGTTATCAAATAACGTTAGTTAAATAACGAATCAAATAAAAAAGCAGCGACTCGTCGCTGCTTTTTCTTTTCTGGTAAATAGCATTTAATTGACTGACTTAAGGCTAGTTAACAGCCGTCTCTTCTTCACCATATTCAAATGCTCGAATGACCTGCTTTACGCCAGATATGTTACGCGCAACTTCTGTTGCGATATCAGCATGCTCTCGAGTGACCAGTCCAAGCAGGAATACTTCTGAGTCCTCAGTAATTACTTTTACTTTGATGCCGTTAAGCTCAGCATTAGCAAGCAGAGCTGACTTCACCTTAGTCGTAATCCAGCTGTCTTTGCTAATCGCGCTAACCGATAATGGCTCTTTCACTCGAATCTGGTTATGTATGCTTTCGACACCGGTTACTTCTTTGGCTTGGCTCTCAAAAGCACGACGTTCAGCGTCTGTTTTTGCTTGCCCCATTAACACCACAGAGCCGCGGTAAGAACTTGCAGTGACACGCACGCTACCACGGTAGGGTTGTTTATTAGTGATAGCTGCAACTTCAAATTCGATATTGTTGTCGTTCCAAATTTCTTTGGTGGTTCGCGTGTCAGTGACTAGATTTGCTGTGGTTGCCGCACCAGCAATGAAAATGCCAGCACAGCCAGACAGAGACAGTGTAAGTAGCGAAACACTAATCAGCTTAAACAGCCTCATAGAGGTTAATGATTTCATTGTGATGCTCCGTATATCACTCTTCGTGAGCAGGGAAGAGTACTTGATCGATTAGGTCACATAGGCAGTGTAGCGTCACCATATGTACTTCATGAATGCGCGCTGTACGGTGTGAAGGAATACGAATTTCTACATCGTGTTCACCAAGCAGACCTGCCATCTCGCCACCATCTTTACCGGTAAAGGCAATGATTGTCATGTCGCGCGTTACCGCCGCTTCCATTGCCTTGATGATATTCTTGCTGTTACCGCTAGTCGAGATAGCCAACAGAATATCGCCAGTTTGACCAAACGCACGCACTTGCTTAGAGAAGATCTCTTCATAGTGGTAGTCGTTAGCCACAGCTGTGAGCGTAGTGTTGTCTGCTGTGAGTGCCATCGCTGGAAGGCTAGGGCGCTCTGTTTCAAATCGGTTGAGTAGGCACGATACAAATTGCTGAGCATTCGACGCTGAACCACCATTACCACAACAAAGAATTTTGTTTCCGTTAAGCAAGGTCGCAACCATTGCTTGAGCGGCATGCGTGATTGCGTCAGGCAGAGCTTCTGCAGCCGCAATTTGGATTTGAATACTTTCTGTGAAACTTTCTTTAATGCTGTCTAGCATGTTTATCCTTGGGTAATCGCGTTTTGAATCCAGTCTATATTGTCATTCGGCCCTTCAATGGCAACAATATCAAACCTGAAATCTGTAGAGTGCACCGACAAGCCTTGCTGCATCAGCCAAACATTGGCTGTTTTGAGTAGCTTCTGTGACTTCTTGGCAGTCACCATTTCAGCGGCATGTCCGTAGCGGGTTTGCTTGCGGTATTTTACTTCAGCAAACACAACCGTATTGTTATGGCGCATTATAAGATCAATCTCACCACATTTTGCTATGAAGTTTTGTTCTATTAACGATAAACCGTGGTTAATCAGATAAGATTTTGCCACGGTCTCGTATTTATCACCCACTTGTTTGTGGGTGATTGTTGGTTTGGATAGGAAATTTCGACTAAAAAGCCCCATGCTCCGCCCAGCTGATTTCACGTTGAACCACACAGTTGTTATCGATGGTTAACACGCCGGTTTCACCTGGAATGCTGTAACCCTGTACGGCTTTCATCTGTGGCAGTGCATCCATTAGGTAGTATGCATCCATTCCCAGTGCTTGCAGACGCTTTTGGCCGTTTGAGTGTGCAGGCCATAGGTCGTTGAGCTCTTGATTAAGCTCGTTTTTATTCTCAACCAATAGTGGGATATCGCTGTAGAACACACCGGTTAGGTCTTCATACTGCTTATCACCGCTGTTGCTGCGTGAGTTTGAGAATAGAGCTGGTTGGCTTGCATCTGGGTTGATTGCAACTTCAATGAAGGGCTTGATGAGCGTTAGCTCTGAGTTCTTAGCCACAATGTAGACAGAATCGATATCACGACGGCTGCGTGGCTCAGTTTCAAGGTCTAGGTTAAGTAGTCCATCCATTTGAGCGATACGCTGTTGGCTCTCTTGCAAGCCGAATACCTGATTCACATTGCGTTGTAGTTGGCGTTTGTCAGAGAACAAGCTGATAGCAACATCGTTGCTGCTGTATTTTTTCCACTCTTCTTTAAACGCTTGCTCAACACGCTCACCTAAGCGTCCTCTTGGCGCAAGGATAAGCGGGTACTTGTAACCTTGAGTAAATAGGTGTTTCGCTGCCTGAGCGACTTCTTGCTCTGGCGATAGAGCGAGATAACAAATATTGGTATCAGGTTCTAGTTGCGTTGGAATGTTCAGAGCTAAAGCTGGAATCGAGTTCTCGTGGTTTTTCTGCGCTTGCTGAAGCTTAGTGATGTTGGTCTTAATCAGCGGGCCAACGATGAAATCAACGTTGTTCTCTTCCAGTGTCGCTTTAATCTCAGCCGCACTTTGCAGGTTGGTATCCATTACCGTCAGCGTTGCATCTTCTTCGCGCTCTTTGTCATTCATCATCGCAAAGATGAAACCGTCACGTACAAGTTGTGCTTGCTTGCCGTACTTGCCGGTTAGAGGCAGTAATAGTGCAGTGCTGGTTGGCTTGCTGATCTCTAGCGCTAAGATGTCCGTGATCGCCTGAGGTGTATATGTCGCTGCTGGGTGCTGAGGATTCTCAGCTAGCCAATCAGACAGGGTTTCCTGTAGGTTTGGAAGGTTCGAGTTCAGCGTCTTCATGTAAATCGCCAGCTGTAACCAACCTTCAAGAACGTCTTCCGTAGGCGACGTCTTAAGCTCTAGAATCTCATATTGAGAGTAGCTATTTAGGTTCTGCCAAATACGGTCAGCAGCTTGCTGTTGGAGCTCGTCGTCAGCGTCTAGATATTCTGAATAAAGAACTAACTCGCGGCTCGCCTCAAAATACTCGCTTTGCATTTCAGAAATGTTCGCGCGTAGCTCGTGATAATCTTTCCACTGCTCGTTCGGAAGTTTCCACCAAGGCTGGAAGTTCAGTTGGCTATAAGCTTGCTCCGGCTGCGAGTTGTTCACTAGCAGTTGAGCGCGCGCTAATTGCCATTCCGCTTGTTGCGTTTCGCTCAGCTCTTGTTTTGCTAAGCGTTTGATCAGCAGAGTTGCTTGATCGGTTTTTCCAGCTTGCACAGAAGCCTTAAGCGCCATGATTAACCAGTCGTTTTGTAGACTTCCTTTGCTACTATCCGCCTGCATCATGTAACTTTCAGTTGATTGCACTGGATCTAGTGTAATATCTACGCTCGTTGGTGTTTGAGGACCTGAAGAACAAGCCGCCAATGTAATTGCTAATGCAATTGGAGTTAGTAAGCGTGGTACACTGAGTCTCTTATGGTTCATCGTTGCCATGAGTTCTTTAAATTCCGTATAAATTTGTATCTATATTAATCGTTGAAGTGATGGTAAACAAATGACAGATAACAAAACCTTGCTCACAGAGAGCCCAACTCTCTACATTGTGCCAACCCCAATCGGAAATTTGGGAGATATCACTCAAAGAGCAATTGAAATTTTATCAAGTGTCGATGTTATTGCAGCCGAAGACACACGCCACACGGGTAAGCTGCTTGCTCACTTCAATATATCAACCAGAACGTTCGCTTTACATGATCATAATGAACAAACTAAAGCGCAAGTTCTAGTCGAAAGGTTATTAGAAGGTCAGTCTATCGCATTAGTCTCTGATGCGGGTACTCCTTTAATTAGTGACCCAGGTTACCATCTTGTCTCACAATGTCGTCAAGCGGGTGTGAGAGTTGTGCCACTTCCTGGTGCTTGTGCTGTTATTACTGCATTGAGTGCTTCAGGTTTACCGTCTGATCGTTTCAGCTTTGAAGGCTTCTTACCGCCGAAGAGCAAAGGCCGTAAAGACAAGTTCTTAGAGATCGCAAAGGCAGAACGCACCTGTATCTTCTACGAGTCACCGCACCGCATCTCAGATTCTCTACAAGATATGCTTGAGATCTTAGGCCCAGACCGCGAAGTTGTGTTGGCGCGTGAGTTGACTAAGACATTCGAAACTATTCAAGGATTGCCATTGGGTGAGCTGATTGATTGGATTGAAGAGGATTCGAACCGTAAGCGCGGTGAGATGGTGTTATTGATTCATGGTCACCGTGAAGAAGCGAGCACAGAACTGCCAGACGAAGCGACTCGCACGCTGGGTATCCTAACCAAAGAATTACCCCTTAAAAAAGCGGCTGCAATGACAGCAGAAATCTATAACTTGAAAAAGAACGCTTTATACAAATGGGGCCTAGAGCATCTAGACAACTAGATACCTATTTATAGAGTAGATAGCCTTTGTTGAAAAAGCTTGTGAGGAATGATGGTGTTGCCGTCATTCCTCTTTTTTTGTCTTAATTGTGTAAAATTCCCGCAGTTGCTTAGAGGTTTGCACCATATTTGTGATCTCGCTAGACACTGCTCCCTAATCTCTATACAATCCGCCCTCGGAGTTGAACGGGTAATCGCTGCTTTGCTGATGTCCTTCGGGAGACTGACGTTGAGGTCCTTCGGGAAACTGACGTTGAAGTCCTTCGGGAGACTGGTAGAGGGGAGGAACGTCCGGGCTCCATAGAGCAGGGTGCCAGATAACGTCTGGGGGGCGCGAGCCCACGACAAGTGCAGCAGAGAGAAGACCGCCGATGGCCTCATTTCTTCGGAAGGGGCACAGGTAAGGCTGAAAGGGTGCGGTAAGAGCGCACCGTGCGACTGGCAACAGTTCGTAGCAAGGTAAACTCCACCCGGAGCAAGATCAAATAGGCCCTCACATTGCGTTGCTCGCGTATGGGGGCGGGTAGATTGCTTGAGCCTGTGAGCGATTGCAGGCCTAGACGAATGGTTACCGCCGCGCAAGCGGAACAGAACCCGGCGTATGTGTCAACTCCACCTATATAAAGAACCCATCATTACTTAACGGTAGTGATGGGTTTTTTGCTTTATATTGACGTAAATTATTTAGATTTCCTTAGAATCCTTCACCCTGATATGAGCTTGGGTCAAAAATTCCCAAAGCCTATACACAATATGGTGGAGATACGGCGTGAAATCAGTACACTAAAACGTTAATAGAACAAATTATTGCCGCACTAATGGCTCAATCCACTCACTGAGAAGACTATGACAGAAGCATTCAAACATATTTCAGTATTGCTTAACGAATCTATTGACGGACTTGCGATCAAACCTGACGGTACCTACATCGATGGTACTTTTGGCCGTGGTGGTCACAGCCGTACAATCCTGTCTAAACTGGGCGAGAATGGACGACTCTTTAGTATCGACCGCGATCCACAAGCGATTGCAGAAGCGCAAAAGATCGATGACCCTCGCTTTACGATTATTCACGGCCCATTCTCAGGTATGGCTGAATATGCAGAGCGTTATGACTTAGTCGGTCAAGTGGATGGTGTTTTACTGGATTTAGGTGTTTCTTCACCACAGTTGGATGACGCTGAGCGTGGCTTTAGCTTCATGAAAGACGGCCCGCTTGATATGCGTATGGACCCAACAACTGGCATTCCTGTGTCTCAGTGGCTACTTGAAGCCGATCTTGATGACATCACATGGGTTATTCGTGAGTTCGGTGAAGACAAACACGCTCGTCGTATCGCGAAGGGCATTATTGCTTATCAAGAGAATGAAGAGAACGAACCACTAACGCGCACTGGTCAACTGGCTAAGCTTATCTCGGATGTGGCTCCAAAAAGCTTCAAAGAGAAAAAGCACCCAGCAACACGTGCTTTCCAAGCCTTCCGTATCTACATCAACAGCGAACTTGAAGAGATCGATACAGCCCTAAAAGGCGCAGCAAGCATTCTTGCTCCTGAAGGCCGTTTGTCGGTTATCAGCTTCCATTCACTTGAAGACCGTATGGTGAAGCGCTTTATCCGTAAAGAGAGCCAAGGCCCGCAAGTACCACATGGCCTGCCACTAACAGAAGAGCAGATCAAAGCGCTAGGCAGTGCTGATCTTAAACCTGTTGGTAAAGCGATCAAACCATCGAAAGGCGAAGTGGATGAGAATACTCGTTCGCGCAGTTCAGTACTACGAATCGCAGAAAAGCTATAGTCAATGAAGACCTCCAAGCCTAACTTAGCCAAGATAATATTTTTTGATTTGATCTCCGTGGGCAAGGTCCCGTTGGTGCTTCTTATCTGTATCTTCGCGAGTGCCATGGGGGTCGTTCTTACGACACATATGTCACGTCAGGCGATCACGCAAAAAGACACGGCGTTGGTGGAGCGAGAACAGCTTGATGATGAGTGGCGAAATTTAATGCTTGAAGAGACGGCTCTAGCTGAACACAGCCGCGTTCAAGCATCGGCAAAAAGAGAGCTAGACATGAAACGTCCAGACTCTGACAAAGAAGTTGTGATCACACTGAAATGACCGGTAAAAAGGAAAAAGCACCCGCAAAACCCGTTAAGAAATCAACGAAAGAGCGTGTGAAGAGCGAAAAGGATTCGGATCCAATTCTGATTAAATGGCGTTTCAACGTCGTTATTGCTTTCGTGTTTCTTGCCTTTGCTGCACTTGTTGGCCGTGTGGCTTACATTCAAATTATTGAACCAGATAACTTAATTCGTCAGGGCGACCTTCGCTCGGTACGTGTTAAGGCAATTCCTTCTGCTCGCGGTATTATCTCAGACCGCAATGGCGAGCCGCTTGCTGTGAGTGTTCCAGTTGAGGCGGTATGGGCCGATCCAAAAACGATTTTCGATAAAAATGGTATGGCTCAAATTGATCGTTGGTACGCGCTAGCCGATGTACTTGGCTTAGAGCGACAGTCGATGATCGACAAGATCTCTAGCAACAAATCCCGTCGATTTATTTACCTGCAAAGACAAGTTAGCCCTGCAATGGCTAAGTATATCCGTGAGCTTAAGCTGGTGGGTGTTGGCCTGAAAGCGGAATCTCGACGTTACTACCCTGCAGGCGAAGTCAGTGCACATCTTATCGGTGTGACAGGAATAGATGGGCACGGTCTAGAAGGCGTTGAGCGCAGCTATGACAAATGGCTTACGGGCGAGGCGGGTAAGCGGACGATTCGTAAAGACCGTTACGGACGTGTTGTTGAAAACATTGCTTTAGAAGAACGTGAAGAAGGCAAACCACTCGAGCTAACGATCGATCAACGATTGCAAGCGATCGCTTACCGAGCGATTAAACAGGCGGTGGCCGATCATAAGGCGACTTCTGGCTCTGCGATTTTGTTGGATGTAAAAACCGGCGCTGTATTGGCGATGGTTAACGCCCCTTCTTATAACCCGAACAATCGTGCTGACTTACAAAGCTTTAAGATGCGTAACCGCGTACTTACCGATGCGATGGAGCCCGGCTCTACCGTGAAACCTTTTGTGGTTTTGGCAGCGTTAGAGAATGGTACTGCTGATCCCGATATCGTTATTGATACCGGCAACGGCATCATGCAGATCGGTGGTAGCCGTGTACGAGACTCTTCTAAAGTGGGTAAGGCTGATTTAGCTTTAATCCTTAAGAAGTCGAGTAACATCGGTGTGGCGAAATTAGCACTTAACATGCCACTTGAAGCCTTGCTTGGAATGTACAGCTCGGTTGGTCTTGGCGAGATGTCTGGGTTAAATCTAATTGGTGAAACCAGTGGCATTTTCCCGAATCGTCGTCGTTGGTCTAAGTTTGAAATTGCAACATTATCATTCGGTTATGGCTTGTCAGTTACGCCGATGCAGTTAGCGCATGCTTATGCGACGCTAGCCAACAAAGGCATGTATGAACCGATTCATATTATTAAGAGTAACGACCAAGACTTTTCTAAGCAGATCATCAAGCGTGAAAACGCGGAGCTGGTGTTGAATATGCTAGAGGGGGTGACTCAAAAAGGCGGTACGGCAACAAGAGCCGCAGTCCCAGGTTACCGAGTTGCAGCCAAAACTGGTACATCTCGTAAGGCTGAAGCGGGCGGATACAGTGATGAATACATTGCAATTACCGCAGGTTTTGCCCCTGTTAGTGACCCAAGAGTCGCGCTGGTTGTTGTGGTTAACGAACCTCAAGGTGACCTTTACTATGGCGGTTCAGTCGCAGCTCCCGTTTTTTCTGAAATCATGAAGGGGGCACTGCAAATTCTCAATGTCCCTGCTGATGAAAACAAATTTCAAGAATAGAGCCAATCAGGATTCAATATGAGTAATAGCCTCACGCTGTCATCTTTACTTTCTCTTTGGGGAGACTTCAGTTCTTCTGAGCTAGATGCGATTGCTGTTGAGCAATTGGAGTTGGATAGCCGTGCGATCAAGGACGGTGATATCTTTGTTGCCATTGTTGGACATGCCGTTGATGGTCGTCGCTTTATCGACAAAGCTATCGCTCAAGGTGCGAAAGCCGTCATTGCACAAGCGGGTGATGATAAAGCTCATGGCTTGGTTGAGTGGTTGAATGCAGTTCCTGTTGTTTATGTGGCAGAGCTAAACTCAATTCTCTCTAAACTGGCTGGTCGAGTTTATTCTTCTCAAGCGACCAAACTAATTGGTGTTACTGGCACCAATGGCAAAACTACCATCACTCAATTGATTGCTCAGTGGCTAGACCTAGTCGGTCAACGCTCAGCAGTAATGGGCACCACAGGTAATGGTTTCTTAGATAATCTAAAAATAGCGGCTAACACCACAGGCAGTGCGATTGAAATACAGCGCACGCTGAGTGAGTTGGCTGAAGAAAAAGCCGTTTATACTGCGATAGAAATCTCTTCTCATGGTTTGGTGCAAGGTCGCGTTAAAGCCTTGGACTTTGAAGTGGGTGTATTCACTAACTTGAGCCGTGATCATCTTGATTACCATGGCACGATGGAAGAGTACGCTTTGGCTAAGAAGAGCCTGTTTACTGAGCATAAATGCAAGCACGCTGTGATCAATGTGGATGACAAAGTCGGCAAAGCGTGGATGTCAGATTTGTCCAATGCGATAGCTGTTTCATTACTTCCTCTGTCTGGTTACCAACAGTCGGTATGGGCATCTGATGTCGCTTATGCAGAAACAGGTATTCAGATGTCTTTCGATGGTAGCTGGGGGCAAGGTCAGCTTTCGGTTCCTTTAATTGGTCAATTCAACGCATCAAACGTATTGGTTGCTTTCGCGACTCTGCTGTCATTGGGCATCGACAAGCAAACCTTGGTCGACACTGCATCTCAACTTCAACCGGTTATTGGTCGCATGGAATTGTTCCAAGTACCAAACAAAGCAAAAGTCGTTGTCGATTACGCGCACACACCAGATGCTCTAGAAAAAGCATTAGCAGCATTGCGAGTTCACTGCTCTGGAAAATTGTGGGCTATCTTTGGCTGCGGTGGTGACCGTGACACTGGTAAGCGCCCAATGATGGCGGTAACGGCTGAGCAGTTCGCCGACAAAATTATTATTTCAGATGACAATCCTCGCAGCGAAGATCCTGCTTTGATTGTTAAAGACATGCTAGCTGGCTTAAGCGAACCTGAATCTGCATTCGTCGAACACGATCGCTATCAAGCGGTTAAGTTTGCCCTAGAACAGGCTGGCAGTAATGACATTATTCTTTTGGCTGGTAAAGGCCATGAGGATTACCAAGTATTGAAAGACAAAACGGTACATTACTCAGACCGAGAGTCTGCGCTTCAACTTTTAGGTATTTCATAATGATTGATGTATCACTCGAACAGATTTGTTCAGCGGTCAGCGGTGAATTGATTGAGGATGCTAACTCAAACAATGCCGTAATTAATGCCGTTTCTACCGACACTCGCACCGTTGAAGAAGGCGCATTGTTTGTCGCTATCGTCGGAGAACGCTTCGATGCGCATGACTTTTGTCATCAAGCGGTTGAGGCAAATGCGAGCGCGTTGTTAGTCGAACGAAAACTTGACCTAAATATTACTCAAGTTGTTGTTGAAGACACTAAACTTGCTTTAGGTCAGCTAAGTGCTTGGATCCACAAACAATGTGACGTGCCAACCATGGCGATAACAGGAAGTTGTGGCAAAACGACCGTCAAAGAGATGGTCGCGAGTATTCTACAACAACGTGGCAAAGTGCTGTTTACAGCGGGTAACTTCAATAATGATATTGGAGTACCACTAACATTGCTGCGCAGTGAACCCAATGACGACTATGCTGTGATAGAACTGGGCGCGAACCACATTGGTGAAATTGCCTATACCACCCAGCTTGTGAAACCACTGGTGGCATTAGTTAATAACGTCGCAGCGGCGCATCTAGAGGGCTTTGGCTCAATTGATGGTGTTAAACAAGCGAAAGGTGAAATCTTTCAGGGGCTTGCTGCTGGTGATACTGCTATTGTTAATCTAGAAAGCAACGGTGGCGACTTTTGGAATGAAGTACTTGCAGATAAAACGGTACTGACATTTTCAGAAAGCGACAACACGGCGGATTACTTTGCTAAGAATATTCGCATTAATGAGCAGGGCGAAGCTTGTTTTGAGATGCAAACACCGCAAGGCGCTATGCCTGTTGAGCTTGGCATTATTGGTCAGCATAACGTAGCGAATGCGTTGGCTGCAGCAGCGTTGAGTATCCAATTTGGTGCCACGCTTGAAGAAGTAAAAAATGGTTTAGCGAATCTTATCTCTGTCAAAGGGCGAGTTGAGGTTCAACAATTAAGTCAGAATATCAAGCTGATAGATGACAGTTATAACGCCAGCGTACCCGCGATGAAGGCGGCAGCTAAACTACTGTCTAGCTTCAAAGGTCAGCGTTGGTTGATTTTAGGCAATATGGCTGAATTAGGCGACGAAAGCCTTGCACTTCACCGTCAAGTCGGTGAATATGCTGCCCCATTCGCTTTTGAGCATGTACTCACTTACGGTGATGATACCAAGGTGATTAGTGAGGTCTGTAATGGTACCCACTTTGCAACGCATCAAGCGATGATCGCGCACATAGAGCAGCACTTAAGCTTGCCAGAAAACGCGCCACATACCTTGTTGGTAAAAGGCGCGAATAGTGCAGGAATGAGTAAAATAGCCGCTGCTTTAAAGGAGAACTTTTCATGATAATTTGGCTTGCAGAGCTACTACAGCCACACTTTTCTTTTTTCCGTTTGTTCGAATACTTATCGTTTCGTGCAATCGCGAGTATTTTGACGGCTTTATGTCTGTCGTTGTGGATGGGACCTCGTTTAATTGAGCGTCTGCAAATGCTACAAATTGGCCAAGTTGTTCGTAACGACGGTCCTGAATCTCACTTTAGCAAACGTGGTACACCAACCATGGGCGGCGTGATGATCCTAGCTGCCATTATTATTACGGTATTAATGTGGGCTGATCTTTCTAATCCTTACGTTTGGGCGGTATTGGTTGTGCTTGGCGGTTACGGTGCGGTTGGCTTTGTTGATGACTACCGTAAAGTGGTTCGTAAAAACACTGATGGCTTGATCGCTCGCTGGAAGTACTTCTGGCAATCAGCGATTGCATTGGTTGTGGCGTTTGCTCTGTATGCTCACGGACACGATACTGCGGCAACCCAACTGGTTGTTCCTTTCTTTAAAGATGTGATGCCACAATTAGGTTTATTGTACATCGTACTGACTTATTTTGTTATTGTGGGTACCAGTAACGCGGTAAACCTAACAGACGGCCTAGATGGTTTGGCGATTATGCCGACGGTTATGGTTGCTGCTGGTTTTGCTGTGATTGCATGGGCGACAGGTAACGTTAACTTCGCGGCATATCTACACATTCCATACATCCCGTACACTTCTGAGCTTGTGGTTGTATGTACTGCTATCGTCGGTGCAGGCCTAGGTTTCCTATGGTTCAACACCTACCCAGCTCAAGTATTCATGGGCGATGTTGGTTCGCTAGCACTGGGCGGTGCATTGGGTGTGATTGCTGTGTTAGTTCGCCAAGAGTTGGTACTGGTTATCATGGGCGGTGTATTTGTAATGGAGACCCTGTCAGTGATTCTGCAGGTGGGCTCTTACAAATTGCGTGGTCAGCGTATTTTCCGCATGGCACCGATTCACCACCACTATGAACTGAAAGGTTGGCCAGAGCCGCGTGTTATCGTGCGTTTTTGGATCATCTCAATGGTATTAGTACTGGTTGGCCTAGCGACACTGAAAGTTCGTTAATCCTGTGTGAGCCTCTGAGTAGGGGCTCTTTAAAACTATTAAGAGCATCTTGTTTAAATGGAACGTTGGCAAAATATTCAAAATGTAGTGGTTGTGGGGCTCGGTATTACCGGGCTCTCTGTCGTTAAACATCTCGTAAAATATCAGCCTCATACGCATGTGAAGGTAATTGATACGCGAGAGCTACCACCAGGAAAGGAATCTTTACCTGAATCGGTAGAGCTGCATTCTGGAAGTTGGAATAGCCAATGGTTAGCGGAAGCTGATTTGGTGGTAGCTAACCCAGGTATCGCACTCGCGACCCCTGAAATACAAGATGTTATTCAAGCGGGAACCCCGGTTGTTGGCGATGTTGAACTATTTGGCTGGGCGGTAGACAAACCCGTTGTAGCTATCACGGGTTCTAACGGCAAGAGCACTGTGACCGACCTTACTGGCGTACTTGCAAAGGCTGCAGGTTTGAATGTCGGTGTGGGTGGCAACATCGGTATTCCTGCCTTAGATCTTCTAGAGCTTGATGCTGATTTATATGTTCTTGAGCTTTCAAGCTTTCAGTTAGAAACAACATCAAGCCTAAACTTAGCAGCAGCAGCATTTCTGAATCTGTCAGAAGACCATATGGATCGCTACCAAGGCATGGCCGATTACCGCGATGCCAAGCTAAGAATCTTTAATAATGCTCAATATGCGATTGTAAACCGCGACGACAAAGAGACGTATCCAGACCACAACATGTCATTAGTAACATTCGGACTCGATGACCAAGAGTTTGGTGTCGCGACAGTTGACGGCATTGAATGGCTCATGGACAACGGTAAGCCTGTACTTGCTACCCAAGATTTAACATTGGTTGGACGTCACAATGTGGCAAATGCGTTAGTCTCGCTTGCACTGCTTAAACAAGTCGGTATTGATTACAGCAAAAGCCTTGAAGCCTTGAAGGCCTACAATGGTTTGACGCATCGTTGCCAAGTGGTGGCTGACAAGCGCGAAATCAAATGGGTTAATGACTCAAAAGCGACCAACGTAGCCAGTACATTAGCGGCTCTGTCGGGTTTAGAGTGCCAAGGTACTTTGTATCTTCTGGTTGGTGGGGTTGGTAAAGGTGCCGACTTCAGTGAGCTTAAGCCTGTGTTGTCGCAACTAGAGCGCGTTCAATTGTGTTGTTTTGGTGAAGATGCCGCGCAATTTATGCCGTTGCACCCATCGTCTGAGACGTTTGAAACTATGCGTGACATTATTGAGAGTATCTCGAAGCAGTTAGTTGCCGGTGATATGGTGATGTTGTCCCCAGCGTGTGCCAGCTTCGATCAATTTAATAACTTCATGGCAAGAGGTGATGCGTTCACTGAACTTGCTCATGAGTATGCCTAACGTGTTGAAGGACTAACATTCAGTGCAAAGAGTGAAAGTGATTAATCAATCCATTTGGCAATGGCTTAACCGTGCCACACCAGAGGCGCTTTACGATCGTCAATTGGTATGGATTGCTCTTGGACTGATGCTGACGGGCTTAGTGATGGTAACGTCGGCTTCGTTTCCTATCAGTGCTCGTTTAACCGATCAGCCGTTTCACTTTATGTTCCGTCATGCCATCTTCCTTGTGTTGGCGTTAGGTGTCTCCAGCGTCATATTGCAAATCCCGATGCAGCGCTGGTTTCAATACAGTATGTATCTACTGGGCTTGTCCTTCTTCTTGCTGATTGTGGTATTAGCCGTCGGTAAGTCGGTTAATGGCGCATCGCGTTGGATCCCTTTAGGGCTATTTAACTTACAACCTGCTGAAGTCGCCAAGTTATCGCTGTTTATCTTTATGGCGGGCTACTTGGTTCGTAAACAAGACGAAGTGAGAAAAACCTTCTTCGGTGGTTTTGCAAAACCCATCATGGTGTTCGGCGCTTTTGCCGTGCTGCTGCTGGGCCAGCCCGATTTAGGTACAGTGGTCGTAATGCTAGTTACCCTGTTTGGCATGCTGTTCATTGCGGGAGCCAAGCTTTCACAGTTTATCGCCTTGATGGTGGCAGGTATTGCCGCGGTCGTCGGTTTGATTGTTATAGAACCTTATCGTGTTCGACGTGTTACCTCATTCTGGGAACCTTGGAACGACCCGTTCGGCAGTGGTTACCAGCTAACTCAGTCATTGATGGCGTTCGGCCGTGGTGATTGGATGGGGCAAGGGCTGGGTAACTCAATTCAGAAACTCGAATACCTACCGGAAGCGCACACCGATTTTGTATTTGCTGTGTTGGCAGAAGAATTGGGTTTTGTTGGCGTAACCTTAGTGTTGATGCTGATCTTTAGCTTGGTTTTTAAAGCCATTCTTATTGGTAAAAAGGCTTTTGAAAACGACCAAGTATTCAGTGGTTATCTGGCATTTGGTATTGGTATTTGGTTTGCATTTCAGACGCTTGTTAATGTGGGGGCTGCTTCAGGTATCGTCCCAACCAAAGGCTTAACCTTACCGCTGATCAGTTATGGTGGTTCAAGTCTTATCGTGATGTCGGTGGCGGTGTCTATGCTACTGCGTATCGATCACGAATGCCGAATGCAGCAGAAAGAACAAGCCGATAATCAAAACGAATTAGTAGAATAAGAATCTAACGTTATGAAACAAAACAAAAAACTTTTAGTGATGGCTGGTGGTACTGGCGGTCACGTTTTTCCAGGGTTAGCGGTAGCTAAAAAGCTTCAGCAACAAGGTTGGGAAATTCGCTGGTTAGGAACAGCAGATAGAATGGAAGCGGATTTAGTGCCAAAGCATGGCATTGAGATCGACTTCATCAAGGTGAAAGGCCTGCGTGGTCAAGGCATTAGCAAGTTAATTAAAGCGCCGTTTCAGATTATTAATGCCATACTTCAAGCAAGACAGCACATTAAAGCTTGGCAGCCTGATGTGGTACTTGGCATGGGTGGTTACGTAAGTGGCCCGGGTGGTATCGCGGCATGGTTGTCCGGCATTCCAGTGGTTCTGCATGAACAAAATGCAGTGGCAGGTTTAACTAACCAGTGGCTGTCTAAGATTGCCAAAAAGGTTTTCCAAGCCTTCCCTGGTGCATTTCCTACTGCAGAAGTAGTGGGTAACCCAGTACGTGAAGATGTGGTTGCCTTAGCTGAACCAGAGCAACGCATAGCAGAGCGTGACGGTGACATCCGTATCTTGGTTATGGGCGGTAGTCAGGGTGCAAAAATCCTCAACGATACCTTGCCAGTGACGATGGCTCAGCTTGGCGAAGGCTTCACAGTGATGCACCAAGCGGGTAAGAACAATCAACAACAAGTGATTGAACAATATAAATCACACTCTGTAGATAATGTTCAAGTGACTGAATTTATTGATGATGTGGCGCAAGCTTATGAGTGGGCAGATCTATTAGTGTGTCGCTCAGGAGCATTAACTGTATCTGAAGTCTCTGCGGCGGGTGTAGGTTCTATCTTCGTTCCGTTTATGCACAAAGACAGACAACAAGCACTGAACGCCGATCACTTGGTTGAGTGTGGCGCAGCGCTAATGATTGAACAGCCTCAACTGACGGCTGATAAGCTAGCGAACACCATCGCCGAGCTTGATAGAAATGAATTAAAAATGATGGCTACAAAAGCGCGTCAAGCTGCCAAGCTTGATGCTGATGTGACCGTCGCTGAAGCGATTAAAGCTTTAGCAAAATAATGAGATTGAATTGATGACGATTGAACATACCCAAGACTTAGCGCAAATCCGTGCAATGGTGCCAGAGATGCGCCGTGTTAAATCTATCCACTTCATTGGTATTGGTGGGGCCGGCATGAGCGGGATCGCTGAAGTCCTGTTGAATGAAGGCTACCAGATCACGGGTTCTGATATTGCTCAAAACCCAGTGACCGATCGTTTAGTTAGCAAGGGTGCGACCGTTTATATCGGTCACCAAGCGAGTAACGTTGCCGACGCAAGTGTGGTGGTGGTTTCAACCGCTATCAACGAAGAAAACCCAGAAATTATTGCAGCTCGTGAAGCGCGCACACCTATCGTTCGCCGTGCCGAAATGCTGGCTGAGCTGATGCGTTTTCGTCACGGCATTGCTGTGGCAGGTACGCACGGTAAGACAACCACGACTGCGCTAGTGACACAGATTTACTCGGAAGCAGGACTAGATCCAACCTTCGTAAACGGTGGTTTGGTGAAAAGTGCAGGTACTAACGCACGTTTAGGCTCAAGCCGTATTCTTATCGCTGAAGCCGATGAGAGTGATGCGTCATTCTTACATCTGCAACCGATGGTTAGTATCGTGACTAACATTGAAGCGGATCATATGGATACTTATGGCGGTGATTTTGAAACGCTAAAGCAGACGTTTATTGATTTCTTACACAACCTGCCATTCTACGGTCAGGCTGTGATGTGTGTTGATGATCCAGTCGTGCGCGAGCTTATCCCTCAGGTAAGTCGCCAAGTGATTACTTACGGTTTCTCAGAAGATGCGGATATCCGTATTGAGAACTACGTACAAGAAGGTCAACAAGGTAAGTTCACGGTGGTACGTGAAGGCAAAGCGAACTTAGATATTACGTTGAATATTCCAGGTCGCCACAACGCACTGAATGCATCAGCGGCGATTGCGGTTGCAACAGAAGATGACATCTGCGATGAAGCGATTCTAAAAGCGATGGCGGGAACCGAAGGCACAGGTCGCCGTTTCGATCACCTAGGTGAGTATGAAACGGGTAAAGGCGTGGCGATGTTGGTCGATGATTACGGTCATCACCCAACCGAAGTGGATGTGACGATTCAAGCGGCTCGCAGTGGCTGGACTGACAAACGCCTTGTAATGATCTTTCAACCGCACCGTTACAGCCGAACACGCGATCTTTATGATGATTTTGCGAACGTTCTTGAACAGGTTGATGTCCTAATTCTGTTAGATGTTTATTCTGCAGGTGAGAAACCCATTGCAGGGGCTGACGGACGTTCATTAAGTCGAACCATTCGCGGGCGTGGTAAGATAGATCCAATCTTTGTTGCCGATATCAACGCACTGCCATCGGCTTTAGCCAACGTAATTCAAGGCGGTGACCTTGTTTTAACGCAGGGTGCAGGCGATGTTGGTCGAGTGGCGAAGCAGTTGGAATCGTTACAGTTAGACATTAATAAAATGCAGAACGCGTAACAGAATAGCGTCTACATACTGTGGTCGATCGCTCGTTTCTTGCGATTGACCTAAAATTGACCAAAAATCTTATTATCAACGTTTGATAGTTTGATTTTGCTCAGTATAATTCATAGGTTAAAGTAAGTGCTTTTACCTCTATTACGAAGATAGGGAATAGAATTGCGAACCAACGACAGGGAATGCGGGCTTTGGTAGAAAGTACTTTTAGCGAAAACCGCCACCTATTCAGTTTACCGTCGCTCAAGAAACACGCTTTAGGCGGGTCTTTTTTTGTCATGGTATTGCTATTCATTGGGTTTCTTTTCTATACCACACTGACTTGGATGTGGGACGATCAGCGATTGCCTCTCTCCAAAATAGTACTTCAAGGCGACTTAACTTACGTAACCGCTGGTGATGTCCAACATGCCTTTGGCGAGTTAGAGCATATTGGAACATTCATGTCGCAAGACATCGGTGTGTTGCAAGACAGTTTAGAAGCGTTACCTTGGGTTTCAGTGGTCTCCATTCGTAAGCAGTGGCCAGACACAATAAAAGTATTTTTGACTGAGTACCATGCAGCAGCAATCTGGAACGGCAACATGCTGTTGAATGACGATGGTCAGGTGTTTAATGGTGATATCGGCCTGTTGAAGGGCGATAGAGTTAAGCTTTACGGCCCAGACGGCACCAGCCAAGAAGTGATAGAAAAGTGGCGACAGATAACCCCTTTGATTAACAGTCTAGGGTTAACCGTTACCTCACTCGTTCTCAATGAACGTCGCGCTTGGCAAATAATCCTAGATAACGGTATCCGTTTAGAACTAGGTAAAGATTCTTTAGATGAGCGTGTTGAACGCTTCATTTCGCTTTACAACGAACTTGGTAGTAAAGCGAATCAAGTGAGCTACATCGACCTCAGGTATGATACGGGAGCCGCTGTAGGCTGGTTTCCAGAGCAAGAGTTAGAAGAGAGCACAGATGACTAAGACCGCAGATGACAACATAATCGTTGGTCTTGATATAGGCACTGCGACCATATCAGCTCTGGTTGGTGAAATATTGCCTGATGGTCAAATCAATATCATTGGTTCTGGGCAAAGCCCATCCAGAGGTATGGATAAAGGTGGTGTAAACGACCTAGAGTCGGTAGTTAAGTCGGTTCAGCGAGCTATTGATCAAGCAGAGTTGATGGCGGAATGCCAAATCAGCAATGTATTTATCTCGCTATCGGGTAAACATATCGCAAGCCGAATTGAAAAAGGCATGGGCACTATCTCTGATGAAGAGGTGTCTCAAGACGATATGGATCGAGCGATCCATACCGCGAAATCAATTAAAATTGGTGATGAGCAGAGAATTCTGCACGTGATCCCACAAGAATTTACCATTGATTATCAAGAGGGGATTAAGAACCCACTTGGCTTATCTGGTGTTCGAATGGAAGTCAGTGTTCACCTAATTTCTTGCCATAGCGACATGGCGAGAAACATTATTAAAGCTGTTGAGCGATGTGGTCTCACAGTAGAACAAATCGTGTTTTCAGGACTTGCCTCAAGCAATGCGGTAATTACTGAAGACGAGAGAGAGCTTGGAGTCTGTGTTGTAGATATCGGTGCAGGTACGATGGACATTTCCATTTGGACTGGCGGCGCATTGCGACACACAGAAGTCTTTTCCTACGCAGGAAATGCAGTAACCAGTGATATTGCCTTCGCTTTCGGCACGCCAGTGAGCGATGCTGAAGAGATAAAAGTAAACCATGGTTGCGCTCTGAGTGAACTCGTAAGCAAGGATGACTCTGTTAACGTCCCTAGTGTTGGTGGTCGCCCATCGAGAAGTTTGCAAAGACAAACTTTGTCGGAAGTGATTGAACCACGTTACACTGAACTTATGGGTCTCGTTAACCAAACTATTGATACGGTTCAATTACAGCTACGCGATGAAGGTATTAAACACCACCTTGCAGCTGGCGTCGTTCTCACTGGTGGAGCGGCACAAATTGACGGATTGGTAGAGTGTGCGGAACGTGTTTTCCGCAATCAAGTTCGAGTTGGTAAGCCGTTAGAAGTTAGTGGCTTAACTGACTATGTTAAAGAGCCGTATCATTCTACGGCGGTTGGTTTACTTCATTACGCAAGAGATTGTCAGATCAGTGATGAAGGTGATTACAGCGAACCTAAGCGTTCAGCACCTTCTATGTCTGGTTTATTTGGTAAATTGCGTAATTGGATACAAAAAGAGTTTTAACCTGAGTTGCAGGAAAAAACGGAGATAACACATGTTTGAACCGATGATGGAAATGTCTGACGATGCAGTAATTAAAGTCGTTGGAGTTGGTGGCGGTGGCGGTAACGCTGTTGAGCACATGGTACGTGAATCAATCGAAGGTGTAGAATTCATCAGTGTTAACACTGATGCACAAGCACTTCGTAAAACGAGCGTGAGCAGCGTGATCCAAATTGGTGGTGATATCACTAAAGGTTTGGGCGCTGGTGCAAACCCACAAGTTGGCCGTGATGCAGCTCTCGAAGATCGAGAAAGAATTAAAGAAGTTCTAACTGGCGCCGATATGGTATTTATCGCAGCTGGTATGGGCGGTGGTACTGGTACAGGTGCTGCTCCAGTTATTGCTGAAGTTGCGAAAGAGTTGGGTGTGCTAACGGTTGCTGTTGTAACTAAGCCATTTAGCTTTGAAGGCAAAAAGCGTTTAGCGTTTGCTGAGCAAGGTATTGAAGAGCTTTCTAAGCATGTGGATTCTTTAATTACGATTCCAAATGAGAAGCTACTTAAAGTACTTGGCCGCGGCGTAACTCTGCTAGAAGCTTTCGCAAGTGCAAATGATGTACTTAAAAACGCTGTACAAGGTATCGCTGAGCTAATTACTCGCCCTGGTATGATTAACGTCGATTTCGCGGATGTTCGTACCGTAATGTCTGAGATGGGTCATGCAATGATGGGTAGCGGTATCGCAAAAGGTGAAGACCGTGCTGAAGAAGCTGCTGAAACGGCAATTTCTAGCCCACTACTAGAAGACATCGACCTAGCTGGTGCGCGTGGCGTTCTTGTGAACATCACTGCAGGCCTAGATATGCGTCTAGATGAGTTCGAAACAGTAGGTAATACAGTTAAGGCATTCGCATCTGATAACGCAACAGTTGTGATTGGTACTTCTCTAGACCCTGATATGACGGATGAAATCCGTGTAACTGTTGTTGCAACAGGTATCGGTACAGAGAAAAAACCAGACATTACATTAGTTGCTGGTGGTAAAGCTAAGGTTGCACCAACTCCTCAACCACAGGTAGCGGCTCAGACTGCACCAAAAGTGGAAGAGAAAGTGGCACAGCCATTGCAAGAAAAAACTGAGGTTAAACCTCAAGTTAAGCCGCAGCCAACAACGTCTCCTGTTTCTTCAGGTACAGGCGCTAGCCAAAGTGCAGCACCTAAGGCTGAGAAAGAGAGTGGATACTTAGATATTCCAGCATTCTTACGACGTCAGGCTGATTAACAAATACCCAAAATTTGACTATCGTCGAATTAATGGTAAAATTCGCGGTCGGTAAATACTGACCGTGATTTGTAGCACTGATAACGAGGCAAGCAGATGATCAGACAACGTACTCTGAAAGAAATTGTGAAAACAACTGGTGTGGGTCTCCACTCTGGTCGTAAAGTCACACTTACTCTTCGCCCGGCAGCTGCAAATACAGGCATTGTTTATCGTCGTACAGATGTAAATCCACCTGTAGATTTCCCAGCTGATCCAGCGTCAGTTCGTGACACTATGCTATGTACAGCTCTTGTTAATGACGAAGGCGTACGTATCTCTACAGTGGAACACCTTAACGCAGCTCTAGCGGGTATGGGCATCGACAACATTATTGTTGAAGTAGATGCTCCTGAGATCCCAATTATGGATGGTAGCGCAAGCCCATTCGTATACTTGCTACAGCAAGCGGGTGTAGAAACACTGAATGCAGCGAAGCGTTTTATTCGTATCAAAAAGCCTATCCGTTTTGAAGATGGCGATAAGTGGGCAGAGTTTGTTCCATTTAACGGCTTCCGTATGGACTTTGAGATCGACTTTAACCACCCAGCAATTGAATCTGATGAGCAACGTTTGTTGTTTGATTTCTCTTCACAAGGCTTTGTGAAAGAAATCTCTCGCGCTCGTACTTTCGGCTTCATGCGCGATATTGAGTATCTACAATCTCAAAACCTAGTACTTGGCGGTAGCTTCGATAACGCTATCGTTCTAGACGAATACCGAATTCTTAATGAAGAAGGTCTACGTTTTGACAATGAGTTCGTAACTCACAAAGTACTGGATGCGATTGGTGACCTTTACATGTGTGGACACGCTATTATTGGTGAGTTCCGTGCATACAAATCAGGTCACGGCCTAAACAACCAACTACTACGTGCAGTACTTGCTGACGCAGAAGCTTGGGAATGGGCAACATTCGAAGAAGAAGTAGGCTCTCCTGTTGCATTTGCTGAGCCAGGAATGGTTCTAGCGTAATTGTTGTTTACAACAATATAAGATTTCGAAAACCAGGTCATTGACCTGGTTTTTTTGTATCTATTTTCCAGATACAGTGTCGTCAACATCCGAAAGTTGACTACCAATGGGCTACAGTCTGGCTAATTCGTCAGCAATTAGAAAGAAAAGTTCCAAGCACATCAAACAAATGGGGTTATAAATGGTCGTTGGTGTGATAATTACTTACACTAAAGGGCATTAATTTTAACTCAAGCCTTGAAAACTCTACTCTCAAGTACAATATCAAAGATACTAGATTTATCTCAGTATCCTTGGTTAGTAACTGAAGACTAGTTCATAGCTAGTAGAGACTGACGGCATTTAAAATAGATCGCGGACGATCTGAGAACGAAGAGATTCCAAGCACATGATTACTAAGCTGCTGACAAAGGTAATTGGCAGTCGCAATGACAGAACACTGCGCCGCCTTAGAAAAATTGTAAAAGAAATTAATAACTACGAACCAACGTTTGAAGCACTTTCAGACGAAGAGCTAAAAGCAAAAACGGTTGAGTTTCGTGAGCGCTTAGATAAAGGTGAATCGCTAGACCAGCTTCTACCGGAAGCATTTGCTACGGTACGTGAAGCGTCTAAGCGTGTTTACGGCATGCGTCACTTTGACGTGCAAATGATTGGCGGCATGGTTCTAAATGCTGGCCAAATTGCAGAAATGCGTACTGGTGAAGGTAAGACTCTTACAGCAACCTTACCAGCTTATCTTAACGCCCTACCTAGCAAAGGTGTTCACGTAGTAACGGTGAACGACTACCTAGCGAAGCGTGATGCGGAAACAAACCGCCCATTATTTGAATTCCTTGGTATGACGGTTGGCGTGAACGTGCCAAACATGGCTCCGCCAGAGAAAAAAGAAGCGTACCAAGCTGACATCCTATACGGAACAAACAACGAGTTTGGTTTCGATTACCTACGTGACAACATGGCTTTCCGTGCTGAAGATCGTGTTCAACGTGAACGCTTCTTCGCTGTTGTCGATGAAGTTGACTCAATCTTAATCGATGAAGCTCGTACTCCACTTATTATCTCTGGCCCAGCTGAAGATAGTTCAGATCTTTACACGCGTATTAACACGTTGATTCCTAACCTTGAGCGCCAAGATAAAGAAGATTCTGAAGAGTACCGTGGTGAAGGTCATTACACCATGGACGAGAAATCGAAGCAGGTTCACCTGACTGAAAACGGTCAAGAATTTGTAGAAGAGCTAATGGTGAAAAACGGTCTGATGGAAGAGGGTGACACGCTTTACTCTCCAACAAATATCAGCCTATTGCACCATGTTAATGCAGCGCTGCGTGCACACGTATTGTTTGAGAAAGACGTCGATTACATCGTTACTGAAGAAGGCGAAGTGGTTATCGTTGATGAACATACTGGTCGTACTATGCCAGGTCGTCGTTGGTCTGAAGGTTTACACCAAGCTGTTGAAGCTAAAGAAGGAGTGAAGATTCAGAATGAAAACCAGACGCTAGCATCGATTACATTCCAGAACTTCTTCCGTCTATACGAAAAACTGTCAGGTATGACAGGTACTGCCGATACTGAAGCTTTCGAATTCCAGTCTATCTACGGCCTAGAAACAGTGGTTATCCCAACCAACAAACCTATGGTGCGTAACGATATGCCAGATGTGGTTTATCGTACTGAAGAAGACAAGTTCAACGCGATCATTGAAGACATCAAAGACCGTGTCGCAGCTGGTCAGCCATCACTGGTTGGTACGGTTTCTATCGAGAAGTCTGAACTACTGTCTAATGCACTGAAAAAAGCAAAAATTAAGCACAGCGTTCTAAATGCTAAGTTCCACGAAATGGAAGCAGAGATCGTTGCACAAGCTGGTATGCCGAGTGCGGTAACTATCGCAACTAACATGGCCGGTCGTGGTACCGATATCGTGTTAGGTGGTAGCTGGCAGGCACAAGTTGAGAAGCTAGAGAATCCAACCAAAGAGCAGATCGAGAAGATCAAAGCTGATTGGAGAGTAATCCACGATAAAGTACTTGAGTCAGGTGGTCTGCACATCATAGGTACTGAACGTCATGAATCTCGCCGTATCGATAACCAGCTACGTGGTCGTTCTGGTCGTCAAGGTGATGCGGGTTCTTCTCGTTTCTACCTATCAATGGAAGATTCTCTGCTACGTATCTTTACATCGGATCGTATGGCTGGTCTTATCCAAAGTGGTATGGACGAAGGCGAAGCGATCGAATCTAAGATGCTTTCTCGCTCAATTGAAAAAGCACAACGTAAAGTTGAAGGTCGTAACTTCGATATCCGTAAGCAGCTTCTTGAGTACGATGATGTAGCCAATGACCAACGTAAAGTGGTTTATGAGCTTCGTGACGAACTGATGAGTTCTGACGACATCAGTGAGATGATCGAACACAACCGTGAAGATGTACTGGCATCAGTCATTGATGAATACATCGCACCTCAGTCTCTTGAAGACATGTGGGATATCGCGGGTCTACAAGATCGTCTGAAGAATGACTTTGATCTAGACTTTGATATTCAAGGTTGGTTAGACGAAGACGACAAGCTTTATGAAGAAGCTTTGCGTGAGCGTATTCTTGGCATGGCGGTTGATTCGTACAAACAGAAAGAAGAAGTGGTTGGTGCTCAAGTACTGCGTAACTTCGAGAAATCTGTGATGCTACAAACGCTAGACGGTCTTTGGAAAGAGCATTTGGCTGCGATGGATCACCTTCGTCAAGGTATCCACCTGCGTGGTTATGCTCAGAAGAACCCGAAACAAGAGTACAAGCGCGAGTCGTTTGAACTGTTTGAAGGCCTACTAGATGTACTAAAAACAGACGTTGTTACCATCCTTTCTAAAGTTCGCGTTCAGCAACAAGAAGAAGTTGAAAAGATGGAAGCTCAACGTCAAGCTCAAGCTGAAGAAGCGGCGCGTCGTGCACAGGCACAACATGCAACGGCTGAAAACCAGCTAGGTGACAATGAAGCTGAAGCGGCATCTCCACAAACGGTAGTACGTGATGAGCGTAAAGTGGGTCGTAACGAGCCATGTCCATGTGGAAGTGGCAAGAAGTACAAGCAGTGTCACGGTAAAATCGCGTAAGTTTAATGAATCGTTGTTGTAGCGCATGATAGCTGCGTTGGTGGTACTCACTTACAGTCGTAAGCTCTGTGCCACCGCCTTGCTCTCAAGCACTACAACTTAGCTTCATAAAACTGATAAATAGAATATAAAGAGTCGCTTAGGCGGCTCTTTTTGTATGTAAATTTCGTGGCTTACTTTGTTACGCAAGGAAGTCGTCATTCCCTATAGCGAGGAACGAGCGTAGTAGGGAATCTCGTTTAGTTAGGCTCACGTTGTTTTATATCCCCAACTCAGTCGTTCCTCCTTCTGGAGGATGACGTATTCAGGGACTATGTGAGTTAAGCGTTTTATTAAGGAACACCAACACATGAAAAGAATCCATATTGTAGCTGGCATTATCTTTAACCAAGATAAGTCACAGGTATTTATCACTAAACGTCCGGACGACAAACACAAGGGCGGTTTTTGGGAGTTCCCTGGTGGCAAGGTTGAAGTGGGCGAAACCATTGAACAAGCTATGACTCGTGAGCTTGATGAAGAGATTGGCATCAAGGTGACAGAACAGTCTCTGTTTGAGCACCTTGAGTTTGATTACACCGATAAGTCGCTTAAGTTCGACTTCATCCTTGTGACTGACTTTGAGGAACAACCTTATGGCAAAGAAGGTCAACAAGGTGAATGGGTAAGCCTAGAATCATTGAATCAATACGCTTTCCCAGAGGCAAATGTGCCAATTTTAGAGCGAGTGATAAAAGAGTTTTCGTAATTGCTAGCCTGAGTTTGAGATTGTTGTTAGTTTAAAGAGATTAATCGATTGAACGTTGCTGCAAGAGATAAGCGGCAACCGTAACCAAAACAATGGAGATATTCGCAGTGGTAAGAATTGCAATTGCAGGAGCAGCGGGCCGCATGGGTCGCAACTTGGTGAAAGCCGCTCATCATAATTCAGAAGCAAGTGTTGGTGCTGGCTCGGAACGTCCAGAGTCATCTTTGGTCGGCGTAGATGTCGGTGAGTTATGCGGTGAAGGTCGTTTTGATGTTGCTCTAGTCGATGACCTGTCTAAAGCCATCGAAGAGTTTGACGTGATCGTCGATTTTACAGCCCCTGTTAGCACATTAGCGAATATTGAACTTTGTAAACGTCACGGTAAAAAACTGATTATCGGTACGACGGGTTTCTCTGAAGAAGAGAAGCAGGTGATTGATGCTGCTTCAAAAGAGATGGCTATCGTAATGGCACCTAACTACAGCGTTGGTGTGAACCTGGTCTTTAAGCTGCTAGAGAAGGCCGCTAAAGTGATGGGCGATTACTGTGATGTCGAGATCGTTGAGGCGCACCACCGCCATAAAGTCGATGCACCTTCTGGTACTGCGATTGGTATGGGCGAAGCGATTGCTGGTGCGATGGGCAACGAGCTGAACGATGTAGCTGTATGGTCACGCGAAGGTATTACTGGCGAGCGTACTAAAGATGAGATTGGTTTCGCGACGATTCGTGCCGGTGACATTATTGGTGAACACACCGCTATGTTTGCTGATATCGGTGAGCGAGTGGAAATTACCCATAAAGCCACTGATCGAATGACTTTCGCTAATGGCGCAATCAAGGCTGCAGTCTGGTTAAATGATAAACCAGCCGGCTTTTATACCATGACTGATGTCCTAGGTTTGAATGACCTGTAAATAGATATTTATGCGCTGGCAATTGCCGGCGCTTTCTTTATTTGATACATTTCCCTTCGTAATATCCCTTTTACAAACCTCCCTATAGTTTCTTCTTATCGTCGATTTTCTCTTATTTAACTGTCTTTTTTAATGCTTATAATGTGTTTTTTGTTTTAGGTCTTTAAATTACGATCTTTTCTCTTTGTATTTATCGATTGCGTTTTGTTGCTGATATTTTTATTACTCTATGGTTGGCTAAAATGAGGGGTGAAAATTAGAAAATCGTAATATTCGGCCGAAATGAGCATGAAAGTTGAACTTTTGAAGCTTTGATGGCATAAATTGAATTAGTCCTTACAAATGTTTAATTTCTTTTGCGTTAAATGTTGACACGTATCACGCACATCACTAAAATACCGCCAATTTGTCTAATTTCCATAAACACGCAGTTTCTGGTGTTGCAGGAAGGTAGATTTGCAAATTAAATCAATTTTAATGCATTTTTATTTCTGGAGGTTGTCTTGAAGAAGTCAGCACTACTCGTCCTAGAAGATGGGACAGTATTTCACGGTGAAGCCATTGGCGCTGTAGGTTCTGCAGTTGGTGAAGTCGTTTTTAATACCTCGATGACGGGGTACCAAGAAATCCTCACTGATCCTTCCTATTCTCAACAAATCGTTACCCTTACTTACCCTCACATTGGCAATACCGGAACCAATTCCGAAGACGAAGAATCCTCTTCAATCCACGCTCAAGGCCTTGTGATTCGCGATCTCCCTCTAATCGCTTCTAACTTCCGTAATGAACAATCCCTTTCTGATTACCTTAAGTCGCAAAACGTTGTTGGTATCGCTGATATCGATACTCGTAAACTGACGCGTATTCTTCGTGAAAAAGGCGCTCAGAACGGTTGTATCGTAGCGGGTAACAATTTAGACGAAGCTTTGGCTCTAGCTAAAGCAAAAGAATTTCCTGGCCTGAAAGGTATGGACCTTGCGAAAGAAGTTACAACAAAAGAAGCGTATCAATGGAAACAAGGTTCGTGGACGCTTACGGGTGGACTTCCTGAAGCAAAAGCAGACTCTGAATTGCCATACCACGTTGTTGCTTATGACTTCGGTGCAAAACGAAACATCCTACGAATGCTTGTTGACCGCGGCTGCCGCCTAACGGTTGTTCCTGCTGAAACTTCTGCTGAAGAAGTACTAGCTCTGAACCCAGACGGTGTTTTCCTTTCAAATGGCCCTGGTGACCCAGAACCATGTACTTACGCAATTGAAGCGACAAAAGTGTTCCTAGAAAAAGGCTTACCAATCTTCGGTATTTGTCTAGGTCACCAGATTCTTGCTCTTGCGTCAGGCGCTAAGACAGTGAAGATGAAGTTTGGTCACCACGGTGCAAACCACCCGGTTAAAGATTTAGATCGTGATGTTGTGATGATTACTTCGCAAAACCACGGCTTTGCTGCTGACGAAGAAACCCTTCCAGAGACACTACGTGCAACGCACAAATCACTATTTGATGGTTCTCTACAAGGTATTCACCGTACAGACAAACCAGCATTCAGCTTCCAAGGTCACCCTGAAGCAAGCCCAGGTCCAGAAGACGCAGCGCCGTTATTCGACCACTTTATTGAACTAATCAAACAGCACACAGCGTAATTCGGAGTAGTAGACAATGCCAAAACGTACTGACATTAAAAGTATTCTTATTCTAGGTGCTGGCCCGATCGTTATCGGCCAAGCATGTGAGTTCGATTACTCTGGTGCTCAAGCTTGTAAAGCGCTTCGCGAAGAAGGTTACCGAGTTATTCTTGTAAACTCGAACCCAGCGACAATCATGACTGACCCAGATATGGCCGATGCAACTTACATCGAACCTATCCAATGGGAAGTTGTGCGTAATATCATCGCTAAAGAGAAGCCTGATGCAGTTCTACCTACTATGGGTGGCCAAACTGCATTGAACTGTGCTCTAGACCTAGAAAAGCACGGTGTTCTTGAAGAGTTCGGTGTTGAAATGATTGGTGCAACGGCTGACGCTATCGATAAAGCAGAAGACCGTTCACGCTTCGATAAAGCAATGAAAGCAATTGGCCTTGAGTGTCCAACTGCTGATACAGCGAAAACGATGGAAGAAGCTTACAAAGTTTTAGACATGGTTGGCTTCCCTTGTATCATTCGTCCATCGTTCACGATGGGTGGTACTGGTGGCGGTATCGCTTACAACAAAGAAGAATTTGAAGAAATCTGTCGTCGTGGTTTGGACCTATCTCCAACTAATGAACTTCTTATCGATGAATCACTTATCGGTTGGAAAGAGTACGAGATGGAAGTGGTTCGTGACAAAAACGACAACTGCATCATCGTATGTGCGATTGAAAACTTCGACCCAATGGGTATTCACACAGGTGACTCAATCACTGTGGCTCCAGCTCAAACGCTGACAGATAAAGAATACCAACTAATGCGTAACGCATCTCTAGCAGTATTGCGTGAGATTGGTGTTGAAACAGGTGGTTCAAACGTACAGTTTGGTATCAACCCGAAAGATGGCCGTATGGTTATCATCGAGATGAACCCACGTGTATCTCGCTCTTCAGCACTAGCTTCTAAAGCAACAGGTTTCCCAATCGCTAAGATTGCAGCGAAACTGGCTGTTGGCTTCACGCTAGACGAGCTAATGAATGACATCACTGGCGGCGCAACGCCAGCATCATTCGAACCAACAATCGACTACGTAGTAACTAAGATTCCTCGTTTTAACTTCGAGAAATTTGCAGGTGCTAACGACCGTCTAACGACGCAAATGAAGTCTGTTGGTGAAGTTATGGCTATCGGCCGTAACCAACAAGAATCTCTACAAAAAGCACTTCGCGGCCTAGAAGTTGGCGCGACTGGTTTTGACGAAATGGTAGACCTAGATGCACCAGATGCTCTAACGACTATCCGTCACGAACTGAAAGAAGCTGGCGCAGAGCGTATTTGGTACATCGCTGACGCATTCCGTGCTGGTATGTCGGTAGATGGTGTATTCAACCTAACGCAAATCGACCGTTGGTTCCTAGTTCAAATCGAAGACATCGTTAAGCTAGAGCAAGAACTTAAAGCGAAAGGCTTTGCTGGTCTGAACAAAGACGAGCTAAACAAGCTTAAGCGTAAAGGTTTTGCTGATGCGCGCCTATCTAAGATTCTAGGTGTAGCGGAAAGCGAAATCCGTCGTCTGCGTGACCAGTACGATATCCACCCAGTGTACAAGCGTGTAGATACATGTGCGGCTGAGTTCTCTTCTGATACAGCTTACATGTACTCTTCTTACGATGACGAGTGTGAAGCGAACCCAACAGACAAAGACAAGATCATGATTCTAGGCGGCGGTCCAAACCGTATCGGCCAAGGTATTGAATTTGACTACTGTTGTGTACATGCATCACTAGCACTACGTGAAGATGGTTACGAAACTATCATGGTTAACTGTAACCCTGAGACAGTTTCTACAGACTACGATACATCTGACCGTCTGTACTTCGAACCAGTAACTCTGGAAGACGTACTAGCAATCGCACGTGTAGAGAAGCCAAAAGGCGTTATCGTTCAGTACGGTGGTCAAACACCACTTAAACTGGCTCGTGCTCTTGAAGCTGCTGGTGTACCAATCATCGGTACTAGCCCAGACGCAATCGACCGTGCAGAAGACCGTGAGCGTTTCCAAGTTGCTGTAGACCGCCTAGGCCTACTTCAGCCAGAGAACGCGACAGTAACAACGATGGAGCAAGCGGTTGAGAAATCTCGCGAAATCGGCTTCCCACTGGTTGTACGTCCTTCTTACGTACTTGGTGGTCGTGCGATGGAAATCGTATACGACGAGCAAGATCTACGTCGCTACTTCAACGAAGCAGTTAGCGTATCAAACGAATCTCCAGTACTACTTGATAGCTTCCTAGACGACGCTGTTGAAGTCGACGTTGATGCGATTTGTGACGGTGAACGCGTTGTTATAGGCGGTATCATGGAGCATATCGAGCAAGCGGGTGTTCACTCAGGTGACTCAGCATGTTCTCTTCCTGCATACACGCTAAGCCAAGAAATCCAAGACGTAATGCGCGAGCAAGTTGAAAAGCTAGCGTTTGAGTTGGGTGTTCGTGGTCTGATGAACACGCAGTTTGCTGTTAAGAACAATGAAGTGTACCTAATCGAGGTTAACCCTCGTGCAGCACGTACGGTTCCATTCGTATCTAAAGCAACTGGCGCGCCAATCGCTAAGATTGCAGCTCGTGTAATGGCAGGTCAATCTCTAGAGTCTCAAGGCTTTACGAAAGAAATCATCCCACCTTACTATTCAGTGAAAGAAGTTGTACTTCCATTCAACAAGTTCCCTGGTGTTGACCCACTGTTAGGCCCAGAAATGCGCTCTACTGGTGAAGTTATGGGTGTTGGCGCCACATTCGCAGAAGCATACTCTAAAGCTGAATTGGGTTGTGGTCACATCTACCCTGAAGGCGGTCGTGCATTGCTTTCTGTTCGCGAAGGCGACAAAGAGCGTGTTGTTGACCTAGCATCTAAGCTATCTAAGCTTGGTTACCAGCTAGACGCAACTCACGGTACTGCGGTTATCCTTGGTGAAGCGGGTATCAACCCACGTTTAGTAAACAAGGTACACGAAGGTCGTCCTCACATTCTTGACCGTATCAAGAATAACGAGTACACGTATATCGTGAACACTGCAGCTGGCCGTCAAGCGATTGAAGATTCTAAAGTTCTTCGTCGTGGAGCACTTGCTGAGAAAGTGAACTACACGACTACGCTAAACGCTGCATTCGCGACTTGTATGGCGCACACTGCAGACGCGAAAACTTCAGTAACTTCAGTTCAAGAGCTACACGCTCAGGTTAAAGCTTCTCAAGCTTAATCACCTAAAGTGTATCGCTGTTAAGCGGATATAAATGCTCAAAGCCCACTCTTCGGAGTGGGCTTTTTTATGCCTATTAGATAGCATGAGTTAAATGATGAAAATTAGGAATAGGTTAGAATCTTGTGTTTCGTTATTGCTCGTCTGGCGTGAGTGGTAACTTGTCGCTACACAGGACTTTAAGGCGTTGGGTATATGGAAATCACTCTAGAAATATTGGCTATCTTGTTTGTTGTTGCAACGGCAGCAGGCTTTATTGATGCAATGGCTGGCGGCGGTGGGTTATTGACTCTACCGGCATTGCTAGCGGCTGGAGTTCCACCAACGCAGGCACTGGCAACCAATAAACTCCAAAGCTCCTTCGGCAGCTTCTCTGCGAGTTGGTATTTCGTGCGCAATGGTATCGTTAGTATTAAGGAGATGCGCCTCGCTATCTTTTGTACCTTTATTGGTTCTGCAATTGGTGCCGAGCTAGTCCAACACATTGATGCGAGCTTACTGACCAGTGTTATCCCGTTGCTGCTCATCGCTATCTCTCTCTATTTCCTGTTAGCCCCCCCAACTAGAGCATCTGAAGGAAAACAGAAGATCTCTGAGGCGATGTTTGCTCTGTGTGTTGGTGGCGGTGTGGGTTTCTATGATGGCTTTTTTGGCCCAGGAACAGGTTCTATCTTCACCGTCTGCTTTGTTGCGATTGGTCACTTCTCGTTAGTCGATGCAACGGCGCGCACTAAGGTACTTAACTTTACCTCGAATATCGCGGCCTTAATTTTCTTTATTTTGGCTGGTTTGCCAATTTGGGAGTTAGGATTAGTGATGGCGGTTGGTGGCTTTATGGGCGCTCAGCTTGGCGCTAAAGTAGTAGTGACAAAAGGGCAGAAATGGATTCGCCCTCTTGTGATCGTGATGTCGATGCTAATGGCGTCTAAACTGCTTTGGGAACAGCATCAACAATGGATTCTATCAGTGTTTTAACTCGCGGAGACTGGTAGCTATTCGGTCTGACACAGATATGAATTGGTCGAATTAAACCTGTTAATTCGTGGAAGCTAAACAGGTATTGAGACTTAATATTGAGTGTTTTTACGATTGAGAGTGGGATTAAGGCTGGTCCAGTCCCACCCAATGCAAGTTGCGCTGCTGCGGTGTAGGCATCCATCTCCATCAAGGGTTTAATTCCAAACTTTTCTAACACTGAGAGCTGATAAGAGTTGGCAGGGTTGGTCATATCGTTGGTAATCACCAATGGAGGAAGCTCCGTTAACGGCGACTTACTCACTATGTAAAACGGCTCATCAAATAGATGAAAGGTCATCAACCCATGATGCGGTGGCAACAAGCCAGCACACAACCCCAAGGTCGCCTTGCCAGATTGCACTCGCTCTATGATTCTTGGCGTGTGGTTGGTGGTTATTGTGATGTATTTATCTTGCTGGATAAATTGGCCCATCATCTCACCTAAATAACCGGCTATCAGAGACTTAGAGCTGTCTAGGGTGATGAGAGTGGTATCTTCCAACTCTTGCTGTTCATAAATAAGCCCGCGAAGTTCATTGAATGTAGGGCCAATACTCTCGATTAATGCAAGCGCATCTGGCGTGAGTTTTATCTGTCGGCCACTCGGCTCAATGAGCTTTTTACCTAGCTTCTTTTCTAAATTCGCAATCCGTTTACTGACCGCTGATTGGCTGATATAAAGCAAACTGCCTGTGCGGCTCATGGTCTTTGCTTTACTCAATACCAGTAGAGTTTCGATTCCTTCGAGTAGCATTGGGGTATATTCATGAAAGTTGGGAATGATTGAATCAAGTTACCTGAAACGACATTCATTCTCTAGTCTTGAGCTCATAGATATCAAACAAGCTAGGAGTTTTGAAGCTAGCCCGTCAGTTAATTAGTCAGTTACTTAGGTTCTCTTAACTAGGCTCGCGATGCGTTGGCCGAAATAGAAAGCAGTCTGAAGATCGTTGCTGTTGATGTGATTACTGGTGCTATCTGCCATCTCATCTTCACTGGCGACCAAACCAATGCTTGATCCTGTGCGATTCAAACCTAAGTTATCAATGTGCTTTGAGATATCAAGCCCTGCCCAAATCATGCCATGCTGACAAGCCAGAGTGAAAAAGCTCAACAAGGTTTGTTGTTGCTCACCGTTAAGGCTGCCGCCAGTGGTAAAGCCTGCTGCGAGTTTATTTCGCCACGCTTTCTTACAGTAGCTATCACTGCTTGCATCCATAAAACTCTTAAACTGCGCGGCTGGTGAACCCATGTAAGTCGGGGATCCAAAGATAATGGCGTCACAGTTATCTAATGACTTGAGCTTATCGTCATTGTCATACCTTCCTTCGACCACTTCAGAAGATAGCACTTCGACAAGGAGTACTGAGTTAGGTTGTTGAGTGTTAATACCTTCAGCGATTGTCTCTGCAACTTGCTTAGTTGCTCCATTCTTAGAGAAGAAAACAATGCCCACTTTACCAATACCCATCTTGAACTCCCGTTTGCCAATGTTAGTAAATAAAATCTTTTATAAAGCTATTTGTTTATTAATATAGCCTGTGGACTAGATAAGTAAATAAAAAACATTACTAAATTGGTGGGCTAATGGACTAACTAAATTGAGTTTTAGGAAAGGAGGGGATCTTTGATGAGTGGAAATAGAGGGTATAGTGATTTGAAACCGGATCAAAAAAGGCTCCTTTACGGAGCCTTTCTCTTTGTAATGATAGCTTATTTGATGGCGAAGGTCGGCAATGATAAATGCCAGCGAATAGCGCCAAGTCTAATCAATAGTGTTGAGAACACGCCGGCCAGAAATGCAGTTTCTGAGTCGTGCCCCATACTGATCGCCATGGTGTGGAAAGCGCCACCAATGATACAAGCGGTCGCGTAGACTTCACTTCTTAGAATCATTGGCACTTCACGGGCAAGTACGTCACGGATAATACCGCCACCGCAGCCGGTGATGACACCCATGATGATAGCAACTAATGCAGAATCTTGATAAATCAGTGCTTTTTCTACACCAATGCCAACAAATACCGCTAAGCCTATCGCATCACATACTGGCAGGATCCACCAAGCCAGGCGTTTGGGGCGTCTTACTATAATCATGGTCAGCAAGCAGGTGGTGATGATGACCCAAAGATAGGTGGTGTCGGTGATCCAAAACACGGGAGTTGCACCCAGAGCCATGTCTCGAATTGTACCGCCACCAATTGCGGTTACACTGCCTAAAACGGCTACGCCAAAGGGGTCCATCTTAAGACGGCCAGCGACAAAAACGCCTGAGACGGCAAAGATGGCAGTGCCAAATAAATCGATAATATAAAGCAGCATGGAGTCCATGATACTGGTGCTCTTATGGTTAAAATTGTAGGGACAGGTCGGTGGCGAATTGTACGAAAAAACGCAGCAAATAGTTAGTGATTTTGCCTAGCTCTATCGAAGAAATCGCACACTTGTTGGATCGCTTGCAAAGTTCTCGTTGTTGGGCGATTAATCCAGTCAGAATTGAGTGACCAAATCTGATTTTGAGCAACTGCTGGGATCTCATTTTGCCAAGTTTGCCACATGGTTCCATTCTCAATCGCGTGCTGAGACGTGAAGATCACTTGCGGTTTCCTTAATACAACTTGTTCAATACCAACTTGCGGATATGGGGAGGCGCTGTCTTCAAAAATATTGTGGCCACCACAAAACTCAAACACCTCACTTGGCCAGTGCCCTTGAGCAACAGTGATGATCGGCTTCTCACTGAGTTGGTAGAAGTAGTTTACTGGCTCGGCATCTTTGTATTTTAGTCTCAACGCGTTGAGCTGCTCTCTGTATTGCTGAGCATTATTTTCGCCAATACTTGGATCGCTAGCGTATTGGCTCAGTTGTTCAATATTGGTTGCGATACTGTCTAGGCTTTTGGTCTTGGAGTAGTAAATATTAAAACCAAATTGCTCTAGTTTCGCGAGCTCTCTGGGCGGGTTTCCGGCTGGCCACGCAAGAATCAAATCAGGCTGAAGAGCGATGATCTTCTCAACCTTGATACCTTGATAGTTTGCCACTTTTTCAAGCTTATCGGCTTGTGGTGGGTAATCACTTCGTTCACTTACGGCAACAAGGCTGTTGCCTAAACCTGCGCTGTACGCGAGCTCAGTGGCATGAGGAGCAAGGCTGACCACGCGTTGAGCTGGCTGTACTTTTTCTTGAGTCCGTGGTGCTTCTTCTGCAAATGATAAAGGCAGCCATAAGCTGGAAGACAAAATAGTAAGGCTTGTAACAAGTGCTGAAGGTTTCACTCTAAATCCCTTGGTGAATAAATAGTAAGGCTAGGCTTTGTAAAAATATCCAGATAGCGATGCGACCAAAGAGTAGTTTCTGAACCTGAGACAGATGCAGAGCTGACGGTGCGATTCTTCCGCCTAATTTCGCGCGAATGGCTTTAGTGTTGTCGTAAATCGCAGGACCACCTAATGATAACTCCAGCTTGTTGCCAACGGCCGTGATCAACCAGGCAGGGCCGGGCAGTGGCCAAGAGCGACTCTGAACTAACATCATCTTAAACGTGTGTGTGGCTTTATCACCACATACGATCATCAAAGCAAAAAAACGCATCGGTATAAATTCGAGAATCGCGACTATCTTGATCGCCGTTGAGCCGAACGGAGAAAACTGCTTGCGACTTGGCGACCAAGCTCGAGCTAATTCGACCACAAGGCGATACATTAACGCGGCGATTCCACCACCAATGGCGTAACAGAACAACACACAAACTACGTTACGAGCGTAGCCCATGATGATGGTTTCTGTGGCGGCTTTGCCTAGGCCAAGTGACGAAAGTGATTCAGTTTGACGATTGATAATCGGAGCCAGTAACTGACGAGCAGCAGCTTTATCTTCTCGGCCTAATGCTTTGATTAACTGATTTGCCAGCTTTTCATTATTGCGCCAATCAATTGCGAGTAATAACAGTGCTAATTCAAATAGTTGAGATTGCCAAACCAATGGTTGCAGTGCCAGAAGAATAACCAGAGTCGGCAGTACCATTAACCCCCAGGCTAATGTGCCTGAGATTAAACTTTGGGAATAGTTGTGGTTGTTATTAACCTTGCTTGCTAAAAGCTCAGCAAACTTATGCCATAAGGTCGTGGGGTGTGCGGCATGGGGGATAGGTAAAATTAAATGAAAAAGCAGTGCTCCCCACATCACAAGGAGCACGCCATTTGCAAATACCTGATCAAACAGTGTTTGCATGTCTAGTCGCTTACTTTAGTAGGGCAACCATCTTGATAACCATTTCAGAAGAGCTTTGCGCTGCTAGTGGCAGGAACTCTTCGAAGCTCATTGGTGATTCTTTGTCTGCAACGTCAGAGATTGCACGAACAACCACGAATGGTACTTGGAATTGGTGACAAGCTTGAGCGATAGCCGATGCTTCCATCTCTACAGCAACGACAGATGGGAAGTGCTTGCGGATGAACTCTTGGCGTTCTGCTGTGCAAACAAATGCGTCGCCAGTACAGATAAGACCGCGAACGGCATGCTTATCTTCCATTTGTGCTAGCGCTTGTTCAGCAACAGCCATCAGTTTGTCGTCAGCTTTGAACGCTGCTGGTTGACCTGCCATTTGGCCAATTTCGTAACCGAAAGCTGTAACGTCTGCATCGTGGTGACGAACTTCAGTCGAGATAACCACATCGCCAAGGTTCAGTGTTGAATCAAAACCGCCAGCAGAGCCTGTGTTTAGAACGACATCTGGTTGGTATTCGCTTAATAGGATTGAAGTACCAACAGCTGCTGCTACTTTACCAATGCCAGATTGAAGCAAAACAACGTCAACACCATTTAGCTGACCAGAGAAAAAGGTACAACCGCCTTTATTAACTTCAGTAATGTCTGAAATTGCTGCTTTTAGGATCGCAACTTCTTGCTCCATTGCGCCAATGATGCCGATTTTCATGTGTAGTCTCTTAATAAATAATATTTAAACAGTAGAGCGAAATTGTAGCATGGATAAGAAGTATCGAGCGACTGCCCATAGGCACTTCTCATCCGAATAGCAGCGATTTATCTGCGTATTCTTTTATCTACTTGATTAGGCCTTCGCTTTTCAAGCTAGCACGAAGTTGTTCAGCTCGTTTCCGGTTTACGCCAAAATCAGAATGGCCAGTACGAGACTCTGAACGCACGATCAGTTTGCCATCGGTGATTTTAAGTTCTAAGTCATCGACAAAGCGCATGATGCGAGAGGTACATTCAACACGCAGATAATCTTCTGTTTTACTCGCGGTTTTCGATCCCGGTAAGGTTAGTGCAACCTGCTCAATCGCATCTAAGTTCGCTGAATCTGACAACTCAAACGCGGCCAATGCATGTTGCTCACGGTCATCTTGAGTTGATACGCAGTTTGGTTTGTCTCCACAAGGTGATGAAGTTCTATCTTTCATGTCCGTGATTCCTTGGCTGCAAGCGGTTAACGTTAAAAGTGATAGCGAGAGGAGAGCGGCTTTTTTCATAGTGTTTCCTATGGCGTTGTTTTAATTTTAATTGTAGTTTTCGGTATTCGTTAATTTGCGATTGTTTTACGTATTCTTTGTTATGCCGTTGGTAAAACGTATCGAACTTAAAAAAGGATCCATATACGGATCCTCTTTTTATAGTAATGGCTTGATTAATAGCGGAAACTTTAGATTAGTCACACTTCTAGGTAATCCAATATTCCTTCTGCGGCTTTGCGGCCTTCATCGATAGCGGTCACCACCAAGTCAGATCCTCGAACCGCATCACCACCTGCAAAGATCTTGCTGTTGGTGGTTTGGTATTGAAACTCTTGTTTGCCGGAGGCTTTGATTCGCCCCCATTGATCGAGTTCCACACCGAAAGGTTCTAACCATTCCATCGCATGAGGTTGGAAACCAAATGCCATGATCACAGCATCGGCTTCAAGAACATGTTCACTGCCTTCGACAGGTTCTGGACGACGACGACCAGCTTCATCTGGCTCACCCAAAGCAGTTTTCACGACTTTGACACCAACCACATGACCAGCGTTGTTAAGCTCTAAGCCAATAGGTTGTAGGTTGAACTTGAACTTCACACCCTCTTCACGTGCATTTTTTACCTCACGGCGAGAGCCCGGCATGTTCGCTTCATCTCGGCGATAAGCACACACAACATTCGCGGCATGCTGACGTATCGAAGTTCGGACACAGTCCATCGCCGTATCACCACCACCAAGCACGACCACTTTTTTGCCCTTCATGTCGATGAATGGCGTTGGGTTATCCAGTTCCATTACCTTATAGGTATTGGAAACAAGGAATGGTAGAGCATCATAAACGCCCGGTGCGTCTTCGTTGTCTAAGCCAGCACGCATGTTTTTGTAGGTACCGACACCTAAGAAGACAGCGTCGTAGTCATCGACAAGTTGCTGAAGTTGAACGTCTTTACCGACTTCGGTATTCATTTTAAATTCGACACCCATTCCACTAAAGATACGGCGACGGTTTTCCATGATGCCTTTTTCAAGCTTGAACGATGGGATACCAAACGTCAGCAGGCCACCGATCTCGGGGTAGCGGTCAAATACCACGGCCTTCACACCGTTTCGAACTAAGATATCAGCTGCAGCAAGCCCTGCGGGGCCAGCGCCGATGATAGCGACTTTTTTGTCGGTCCATTCAACGTGAGACATGTCTGGCTTCCAGCCCATCTCAAACGCTTTGTCATTGATGTATTTTTCAATGTTGCCGATGGTTACTGCGCCGAAATCATCATTGAGGGTACAAGATCCCTCGCACAGTCGGTCCTGAGGACAAACTCGTCCACACACCTCAGGTAAACTGTTGGTTTGGTGAGACAGTTCAGCGGCTTCGATAATGCGTCCTTCATTGGCAAGCTTAAGCCACTGAGGGATGTAGTTGTGAACAGGACATTTCCATTCACAGTATGGGTTACCACAGTCTAAACAACGGTCTGCTTGTGCTTTGGCTTGCTGTTTAGTGAAAGGTTCGTAGATCTCTACAAACTCAATCTTACGAATCTTGATTGGTTTCTTCGCTGGATCTACGCGATTCACATCAATAAATTGGTATACATTCTGGCTCATGATTGGCTCCTTCCAATTATTGCGCTTGAACACGAAGTTCAGCAGAGCTACGGCTTTGGTGACCGAGCAAGGTGTTGAGATCCGCCGTCTTCGGCTTCACTAGGTAGAACTTCGGAATCCATTCATCAAAGTTCGCCAGAATCGCTTCAGCGTGTACTGAACCTGTCTCTTCTAAGTGCTCTGCAATCAAACCACGCAGATGTTCTTGGTGGATGTATAGGTCAGATAGAGAAAGTGCCTCAACCGATTCGTTGTTCACACGGCCTTGGAAGTCTTCATTCTTATCCATCACATAAGCGAAGCCACCCGTCATACCTGCGCCGAAGTTGACGCCAGTTGCGCCAAGAATGGCCACAATACCGCCTGTCATATACTCACAAGCGTTATCACCTGCACCTTCAATCACAGCGACGGTACCTGAGTTGCGCACGCCAAATCGTTCGCCTGCGGTGCCTGCAGCAAATAGCTTACCGCCGGTCGCACCATACAAACAGGTGTTACCAATGATGGTCGCTTCGTTACAAACAAAGGCTGTTCCTTGGTGAGGCTTGATAACCACTTTACCGCCAGCCATGCCTTTACCAACATAGTCATTGGCATCACCTGTTAGGTAAAGCTCTACGCCACCTGCGTTCCAAACCGCAAATGATTGGCCTGCTGTACCATCGAGGTACAACTTAATTGGTGAGCCCGCCATCCCTTGGTTGCCGTAACGCTTCGCTATTTCACCTGAGATACGAGCGCCAATAGAGCGATCTGTGTTGATCACGTTGTAGTAGAGACTGGTGGACTGTCGTTTCTCAATCGCATCGAGTGCATCATCAAGAATCTGCTGGTTGAGCTGAGCTTTATCAAATGGTGCGTTTGGCTCGGTCCAAAACAGCGGGTGACCTTCCGGAGATACTGGAGCTTCGAGTATTGAAGATAGATCGAGTTTGCTCTGTTTCGCCGTGAGGCCTTGAACGGCTTCTAGTAAGTCCGTACGTCCAATCAGGTCTGTAAGTTTTTCTACACCAAGCTCCGCAAGGTATTGGCGAACTTCATCGGCTAGGCCAGTAAAGTAGTTCACCACCATGTCTGGCAGGCCTTTGAAGTATTCACGGCGTAGCGTTTCATCTTGAGTCGCAACACCCGTTGCACAGTTGTTTAGGTGACAAATTCGTAAGAACTTACAACCCATCGCGACCATTGGCGCAGTCCCGAAACCAAAGCTTTCAGCACCGAGAATCGCGCCTTTAATCACATCAAGGCCAGTTTTCAGACCACCATCGACTTGTAGACGGATCTTATGACGAAGCCCGTTAGCAACCAATGCTTGCTGGGTTTCCGCGAGCCCTAGCTCCCAAGGACAGCCAGCGTATTTCACCGAAGTCAGTGGGCTTGCCGCGGTACCGCCGTCGTAACCTGAAATAGTGATCAGATCCGCATAGGCTTTTGCCACACCTGTTGCAATCGTGCCGACACCCGGTTCGGATACTAACTTCACTGAAACTAAGGCTTTAGGATTCACTTGTTTAAGGTCGAAAATCAGCTGTGCTAAATCTTCGATGGAATAGATATCGTGATGTGGAGGAGGGGAAATCAGCGTGACCCCTTGAACTGAGTATCTCAGTTTGGCGATTTCTGCCGTGACTTTATGACCTGGCAGCTGACCACCTTCACCGGGTTTCGCACCTTGCGCGACCTTGATTTGCAGAACATCTGCATTGGTTAAGTAATGCGGCGTTACGCCAAATCGACCAGACGCAATCTGTTTGATGCGCGAGTTGCGGTCAGTCCCAAAGCGTCGTGGGTCTTCACCACCTTCACCAGAGTTGGAGTAGCCTCCTAATCGGTTCATCGCCATAGCCAGTGCTTCATGAGCTTCTGGGCTCAAAGCTCCAATCGACATCGCAGCCGAGTCAAAGCGCTTAAACAGATCGCTACTTGGCTCTACTTGCTCAAGTGTTAGTGGTTTATCGGCTTTTTTCAGGCTCATTAAGTCACGTAACATTGCTGCAGGGCGAGCATTTACCTGTTTAGCAAAAGATAGGTAATCCGACGTTTCGCCAGTTTTAACTGCGGTTTGCAGTGTGCCAACTACATCTGGGTTGTAGGCGTGATATTCACCGCCATGGACGTATTTCAGTAAACCGCCGTGTTCGATCGGTTTGCGCTTAGTCCACGCTTTACGAGATAAGTTATAGATATCTTGTTGGAAATCGCTAAAGCTTGCGCCTTGGATTCGTGTGGTAACTCCGCGGAAACAGAGCTTAACAACATCGGAATGTAGGCCAACGGCTTCGAAAAGTTGCGAACAACGATATGAAGCAATCGTAGAAATACCCATCTTCGACATGATCTTATACAGACCTTTGTTGATGCCGTTTTGGTAGTTCTGCATCGCGGTACGATAGTCTTTATCTAAAGAACCATCATCCAACATTTTACCTAACGCTTCATAAGCAAGGTATGGATAAACCGCGGTCGCACCGAAGCCAAGTAGAACTGCGAACTGATGTGGGTCACGAGCAGTGGCTGTCTCAACCACGATGTTGGCATCACAACGTAGGTTAGTATCAGCAAGCCTTGTTTGAACCGCGCCAACCACCATGGCTGCAGGGATCGGTAGTTTGCCTTTTTCTAAACCTTTGTCCGATAGCACAACTAAAACCGCACCCTCACGGACTTCTTGTTCCGCGCTATCACATACCGCTTTGATCGCTTGTTCGAGATCTTGATGATTCGGGTCGTAGTGCATGCTGAGAATGACATGACGGTAATGTTTCTGACTTAACTGCAGAAGCTGTTGCATGTCTGAGTAAAGCAGTACTGGTGAATCAAACGTCACACGATAGGCGTGACCGTCTGTTTCACAGAACACGTTCATCTCTTTACCGATACTGGTCGCCAAAGACATCACGTGTTTTTCACGCAATGGATCAATCGGAGGGTTGGTGACCTGTGCAAACTTCTGACGGAAGTAATCAGTAACCAGACGCTCTTTTGAAGAGAGAACAGCCATCGGCGTATCATCGCCCATTGAGCCTACTGCTTCTTGCCCCATATCACCAAGTACACGCAGTACTTGGTCGGACTCCTCGTTGCTCATCGCAAACTGTTTTTGGTAGGTCTTGAGCGTGTCATCGTCAAAGCTACGCTTACCGACTTGGTCATCTTGCAACGCAGAAAATGGCGTTAATTTGTGAACATTCTTTTCCATCCACTCTTTATATGGATGGCGGCTTTTGAGGTCATTATCGATTTCATTAGATTGCCACAGTTTGCCGCGGCGAGTATCTATCACCAGTAACTCACCTGGACCAACACGACCTTTTTCTGCAACTTCATCCGGTGCGTAGTTCCAGATACCGACCTCAGATGCCAGTGTGATTAGATTGTCTTTGGTAATCACATAACGCGCTGGTCGCAGGCCATTTCTATCAAGGTTACATGCGGCGTAACGACCATCAGAAAGTACGATGCCAGCAGGGCCATCCCACGGTTCCATGTGCTTGGAGTTGAAGTCGTAAAAGGCACGCAGATCTGGGTCCATGTCTGGGTGATTTTGCCAAGCGGGCGGCACAAGCATGCGCATCGCTCGGAACACATCCATACCACCGGCAAGGAACAGGTCGAGCATGTTATCTAGGCTTGATGAATCTGAGCCTGTCTCATTCACAAAGGGTGCAGCCGTTTGTAAGTCGGGCAGCAACGGTGAAGAGAATTTATAGGCACGAGCCTTGGCCCATTGGCGGTTACCTTCGATGGTATTGATCTCACCATTGTGCGCCAAATAGCGGAATGGTTGAGCCAGTGGCCAGCGTGGTTGCGTGTTAGTTGAGAAACGCTGGTGGAACAGACATATTGCCGATTCCATACGTAAGTCTGCAAGATCGAGGTAAAATCGCGGAAGATCGGCGGGCATACACAGACCTTTGTAGACCATTACTTGTGTTGAAAGGCTACAAATATAGAAATCTTTGTCTTCGGTGATCTGCTTTTCAATTCTGCGACGAGCAATGTATAGGCGGCGTTCGATATCACGCTCACGCCAGCCTGCAGGTGCTGAGATAAACACCTGTTGAATGTTGGGAACCGAGTCTTTCGCGATGGGACCCAAAACGTCGGTGTTAGTCGGCACGACACGCCAACCTGCAACGGTGAGTGTCTCTTGAGCGAGCTCTTTATTGACGATGTCTTGCGCGGATTGCGCCTTGATTGGGTCTTGGCTGAAGAAAATCATGCCGACAGCGTATTGCTTGCCGAGCTTGAAGTTATTCTCTTCTGCGATTATTCTGAGGTAAGAGTCTGGCTTCTGTAGTAATAAGCCACAGCCATCTCCGGTTTTACCATCCGCAGCGATACCACCACGGTGTGTCATGCGATCTAGGGCTGAAATAGCAGTTCTTACCAACTTATGACTAGGTTGGCCTTCCATTTGCGCTATTAAACCAAATCCACAGTTGTCTTTTTCAAGACTAGGATCATATAGAGCCATTGCAATTCTCCCTTTTGCTTCTCTGTCATCCAGACAGTAAATGACTAACTATTCATGTACTTGTTGTTTTTTATAAACTGATAGTTTGCTTTAGCCAGTTAAAACGTTATTGGTTGTGTTAACAAAACCGATTGATTTTATTTTCATCAGCTTTACAACGTATAGCTAATTGTGTTTAAGGTCAAGTTCATGGTTAATTATCATGCATAAACGCGATTAGCCACTTAATAATCTAAAATAGTCGATGGATATCAATGAGATATACAAGGTGGATGTTAACGGGATTTAACATATACAACCGGGGGATTTTGAAAGCGCCAGAAAGCAGATAGAAAAAAGGCTAGCATCGAGTGCTAGCCAAATATAAAAGTTAGGAAGGGTGTTGCTTTTCCTCTAGGCTAACGTCATTGACGTTAGCCCGAGAAATATTATGCGGAAAGCATGAGTGAATCAGCTTTCGCTTCTAAGTTTGAGTTACCCATTAAGAAGTCATCAATAGCAATTGCACATTCACGACCTTCATTAATACAACGTACCACTAGAGACTGACCTGTACGCATATCACCAGCAGCGAAAACGCCTTTCTGGTTAGTTGCGTAACCTTCAGAAGCGACGTTACCGCGCTCGTCCAGTTTAATGTCTAGTTGAGCTAGCACACCTGTTGGCTCTGGGTGTAAGAAACCCATTGCTAGGAATGCCATATCACAAGGGATAACACGTTCTGTGTTCGCCACTTCATCAAAGCTTGGACGCTCACCTGGTTTCGCATCTTGCCAAACGATGTCAGCAATACGTAGACCCGTCACTTGACCTTGGTCGTTACCGATGAACTCTTTAGTCAAGATGTTCCAGTGACGTTCACAACCTTCCTCGTGAGAAGTCGTTGTTTTCATGATCATTGGGTATTGAGGCCAAGGCATATTTGCAGGGCGCTTCTCTGGTGGGATCGGCATGATCTCTACCTGAGTAATGCTTGCTGCTTTATGACGGTTTGAGGTACCTACACAGTCAGAACCAGTATCACCACCACCGATAACCACAATGTGCTTATCTTGAGCGTGAATCTCTTCTGTTTTGAGGTCTAGGTCGTTGGCACGACGGTTGTTTTGGCCAAGGAATTCCATCGCAAAATGAACGCCTTTTAGCTCACGACCTGGAATTGGTAGGTCACGAGGAACCGTAGAACCACCTGTTAGCAGGACTACATCAAACTCTTGACGTAGTTGCTGAGCGTTAACATCAACACCGATGTGTTGGTTCACTTTAAACTCAACGCCCGCTTCAGCCATTAGATTGATCTTACGATCAATCACGTCCATACCCAGTTTGAAGTCTGGGATTCCGAAACGCAGTAGGCCGCCAACTTTCTCGTCACGTTCAAATACTGTTACTGAGTGACCAGCACTGTTCAGCTGCTCAGCAGCGGCTAGGCCAGCAGGACCTGAACCGATAACAGCCACGGTTTTGCCTGTGCGAGAACGAGGTGTTTTAGGTTTTGCGTACCCTTCGCGGTACGCAGTTTCTACAATCGTTTTCTCGATATTACAGATAGTGATTGGGTCTTGGTTGATACCTAGTACACAAGCACTCTCACAAGGAGAAGGGCACACACGACCTGTAAATTCAGGGAAGTTATTGGTCGAGCTTAGGATGTTCCAAGCCTCTTCCCAGCTGTCACGGTAAACCGCGTCATTGAATTCTGGGATGATGTTACCAATCGGACAACCGCTGTGACAGAAAGGTACGCCACAGTCCATACAACGAGATGCTTGAGTATTGATCTTGTCACCAAACTCTTCGTTAAGTACGAACTCTTTGTTGTCTTCGATACGAACTGACGGGTCGAGCTTCTTTGGAAGCTCACGACCGTGTTCTAAAAATCCAGTAGGCTTACCCATTATACTGCCTCCACTTCTTCCGTTTGTGCCTGTTGTGCTTCAGCTTTACGCTTCTCAAGAACTGCTTTGTAGTCGCGTGGCATTACTTTAATTAGTGATGCAACACTTGCTTCAAAGTTGTCTAGGAAAGACTGAGCAACTTCACTTCCTGTGAATTCAACGTGCTTCGTTAGCATATCTAGTAGAAGATCTTTATCTTCTTGTTCAATTGGATCTAGGTCGACAAGTTCAGAGTTAAGCTTGGTTTCGAAGTCGCCCGCTTTATCCCAAACATAAGCGACACCGCCACTCATACCCGCAGCAAAGTTACGACCCGTTGAGCCAAGGATAATAGCAACACCGCCAGTCATGTATTCACAACCGTGGTCACCAACGCCTTCAACAACAACCTTCGCACCTGAGTTACGAACACAGAAACGTTCGCCAGCCATACCGCGAATGAAAGATTCACCTGAAGTCGCACCGTAGAAACATACGTTACCTACCACGATGTTATCTTCAGCAACGATAGATGATTTCGCATCTGGGTACAGTACCAAAGTACCGCCAGACAGACCTTTACCCCAGTAATCGTTCGCGTCGCCTTCTACTTCGAACTTAACGCCTTTCGCAAGGAAAGCACCGAAAGATTGGCCAGCACTACCGTGGAACTTAACGTTCATTGGCTGTGGTAAACCTTGGTCTTTGTAAACCTTCGAGATTTCGTTCGACAGCATGGTACCTGCAGAGCGGTCCGTGTTGATGATAGGGAAGCTTGCACTTACAGCTTCGCCTTTCTCAAGTGCAGGAATCGCAGCTTGAATCAACTTACGGTCTAGAACATCTTCTAGGTTGTGGTTTTGTTGTGTCTGGTTGTAGATACCATCTTCTTCACGCGCCTGCTCAATGTGCAGTACCGGCGTTAGATCTAGGTTCTTGTACTTCCAGTGACCGATGTCATCACGCACTTTCAGTTTGTGCGATTGACCCACCATCTCATCGATAGAGCGGAAGCCGAGCTCAGCCATTACTTCACGCAGGCCTTCTGCCATGTATTGGAAGAAAGTCACTACGTCTTCTACGCGGCCGTCGAAACGTTCACGCAGAGTCTTGTTCTGTGTTGCGATACCAACAGGACATGTATTCTTGTGACACTTACGCATCATGATACAGCCTTCAACAACCAATGCTGCTGTTGCTACGCCCCATTCTTCAGCACCAAGTAGTGTTGCTACTGCAAGGTCACGTGGTGTTTTCATCTGACCATCAGACTGAACAACGATACGGTTACGTAGGCCGTTTTTCAGTAGTGTTTGGTGCGTTTCTGCTAGACCCAGTTCCCAAGGCAGACCAGTGTGACGGATAGAAGACATCGGAGATGCACCCGTACCACCATCAAAACCTGCGATAAGTACCACGTCAGCTTTCGCTTTCGCTACACCCGATGCAATCGTACCTACGCCAGCTTCTGATACTAGCTTCACGTTTACACGGCCATTACGGTTCGCGTTTTTCAGATCGTAGATCAGCTGAGCCAAATCTTCGATTGAGTAGATATCGTGGTGTGGCGGTGGCGAGATAAGACCGACGCCCGGAGTCGAGTGACGCGTTGCGCCGATCCAGTCATCAACCTTATCACCAGGTAGTTGACCACCTTCGCCCGGTTTCGCACCTTGAGCCATCTTGATTTGTAGCTCATCAGCGTTAGATAGGTAGTAAGACGTTACACCAAAGCGACCAGAAGCCACCTGTTTGATTGCTGAACGTTCCCAGTCGCCGTTTTCTTTACGTTCGAAACGTGCTGGATCTTCACCACCTTCACCTGAGTTTGATTTCGCGCCAATGCGGTTCATCGCAACAGCCAGTGTTGAGTGAGCCTCATGCGAGATTGAACCAAAGCTCATTGCGCCAGTAGCAAAACGCTTAAGGATGTTCTCGATTGGTTCTACTTCTGCTAGAGGAATAGAGCCTGCAGGGTTTTTGATGAAGTCCAGTTGGCTACGTAGCGTTGCTGCGTTGTCGCCTTGGTCATCAACTGCTTTTGCGTACTTCTTGAACTGACCGTAATCTTTGTTACGCGTCGACTCTTGAAGTAGAGAAATCGTTTCAGGGTTGAACAGGTGCTTCTCACCACGTTGTTTCCACTGGTAAACACCACCAACATCAAGGATCTGAGCTGGGATTTCACGAGCTGGGTAACCAACACGGTGACGAACCAGTACTTCTCGCGCGATATCGTCGATCGTTAGACCTTGGATACGAGAAACAGTACCTGTGAAGTATTTTTCAACCACTGATTTGCTAACACCAAGTGCTTCAAAGATTTGTGCACCGTGGTAAGACTGCAGCGTAGAGATCCCCATCTTAGAGAAGATCTTAAGTAGACCGCCGTTAACACCTTTACGGTAGTTATCGAATAACTCACGTGGGTGTACGTTTGGATCTAGCTTCTTCGTACGTTGCAGTTCAACAATCGTTTCAATAACTAGGTATGGGTTAACTGCGTTCGCACCGTAACCGATAAGCGTTGCAAAGTGGTGTGTCTCACGAGCGTCGCCCGTTTCAACCACGATGTCACACTTAGCACGTAGACCTTTACGGATTAGGTGGTGGTGAACCGCGCCAACAGCCAGCATTGCTGGAATAGCGGCATGGTTAGAGTTAACCGCACGGTCAGTTAGTAGGATGATAGAGTAGCCATCAATCACTGCGTCTTCTGCGTATTGGCAGATACGCTTAAGTGCGCGCTCTAATTTACCTTGGTCGCCATTTGCTTGGAATACGATATCCAGCGTCTTCGCTTGAAGGTGCTCGTTATCGATTGCACGCAGTTTTTCTAACTCAGAGTTAGACAGTACTGGAGACTCAAGCTCTACTTTTTGACAGTGTTCAGGTGTTTCAGCAAGTAAGTTCTGATCTTTACCTAGGTAAGTGTTCAGAGACATAACCATACGCTCACGAATCGGGTCGATCGGCGGGTTGGTTACTTGTGCAAACAACTGTTTGAAGTAGTTTGAAAGGTGCTGTGATTGATGAGAAAGAATCGCTAGCGGCCAGTCAGCCCCCATTGCAGAAAGTGGCTCGTAGCCTGTTTTCGCAAGAGGTAGAATGATTTCGTTGACTTCTTCAGAGCTCACACCAAACGATTGTTGTTTGTGGAGAAGTTTCTCTGGAGAAGGTTGACTAAATTCGTTGCTCGCATCTGGTAGCTTTTTCAAGCTCAGAAGGTTCTCTTCAACCCACTTTTCGTAGGGTTGTGCTTTAGCAATGCTGTCTTTCACTTCTTCATCAGAAATGATGCGGCCTTGCTCAAGGTCAGCAACAAAAATACGACCTGGTTGCAGGCGACCACGGTACTCAACGTTTTCAGGTGCAATCTCAACAACACCAGACTCAGACGCCATTACTAGGAAATCGTCTTTTGTTACTGTGTAGCGAGAAGGACGCAGACCGTTACGGTCTAGCGTTGCACCTACTTGAACACCATCGGTGAAACATACAGATGCTGGGCCATCCCATGGTTCCATTACGTTCGCGTGGTACTGGTAGAACGCACGACGAGTTGGGTCCATGTTTTTGTTTTCTTGCCATGCTTCCGGGATCATCATCATCAACGCATGTGGCAGAGTACGACCTGAAAGAACAAGTAGCTCAAGTGCCATATCGAAGTTTGATGAATCCGAACTACCTTCCTGACAGATAGGCAGTAGCATGTCGATTTCAGCTTGTGTAAACAGATCCGATTCTAGGATTGCTTCACGCGCTTTCATCCAGTTCAGGTTGCCGCGAACCGTATTGATTTCGCCATTATGCGCGATGTAACGGAAAGGCTGAGCTAGACGCCAACGTGGGAATGTATTGGTAGAGAAGCGAGAGTGTACCAGTGCTAGAGCTGTCACCATGGTTGGGTTTTGCAGGTCTAGGAAGTACTGAGGAACTTGTTCAGTTGTTAGCTGACCTTTGTACACCAATGTCTTGTAAGACATAGAGTTGATGTAGAAGTCATCACCGATATTTGAAACGCTTTCTAGGCATACACGAACCGTGTAGTTACGTAGAACATACAGTTTACGCTCAAGTTCTTCTGGTGTGATACCAGGGCCGCCAGAAATAAATACATGTTCAAATTGAGGTTCAGTGCTTAGTGGGTCAGCACCAATCATTGAATTGTCAGTTGGAAGTTCACGGTAACCGATCACTTCTAACTCAAGGCGTTGTGCATTGCGTTCTAGAATGTCACGACACTGTGCACGTTTGTGTTCATCTTTAGGGAAAAGTACAACACCAACACCATATTTTTCAAAAGATGGCAGCTTAATTCCAAGCTTTACGGCTTCTTCTAGTAAGAATTCGTGCGGCTTCTGTAGCAGGATACCTGCACCATCACCAGAACACGGATCGCAGCCTTGGCCGCCACGGTGTTCCATACGTGCAAGCATATCGAGTGCTTGAGTTACTACATCATGAGATTTGCGATTCTTTAGATGCGCAACAAAACCGATACCACAAGCGTCATGCTCCAATTCAGGAGTATACAGACCCTGTGAGTTCTGCTCTTGATCTACCATAGATACATCCTTCCAGTTAAATCTAGGCGCAACTTATTTGTATAAAGTCAGCCTTGTCCTTTTATATTTATGGGTCTAAACCTGCCTATGCTGGCGGTTTGAATCCTTTCCGTATCTCGCAGGAAAAGTATTGCGAGAAAAACAATCCTTAGTGATACCTGTTTATTTTTAACCACAAACTAGTGGTTTATATAGGTGGGAGTTAGATATCACCGACTTATTAGCAAGTTTTCGTTGTAAGTAAATACTCAAAAATAGCCAATATGTGTAAGTATCCTACAATTTTGTCTAGGCGAATTGCAATGAAAGTTGACCCATGTAGACCATTTTTTTCGTTTTATTTTGAATTTAATGCCTAACAAATGTGCAACATTAGGCAAATAGAGCCGATTTTTTGCATGTTTATTGATATTTGTTAGGTTGCTCGCAAAAAGCCTTGAGTAAACTAATTGGTCGAATTTTGCAGGGATGTAATTTTTTTTCAAAAAAAGACTGATATTCATTCTTATTTACTTGAGTGCTTTGAAAATATGCAATTACACGAGTTGGTCAATACTATCGGCCAAGACCTTCAACGCCGTTATGGCGAGAAAGTCCACAAGCTGACGCTTCACGGTGGTTTCAGCTGCCCAAACCGAGACGGGACCATTGGTCGTGGAGGTTGTACGTTTTGTAACGTGGCTTCCTTTGCCGATGAACAAACTCAAATTCAAAGTATTGCTGACCAGTTAAAAGATCGCGCGGGTGAGATTGCTCGTGCCAAGAAGTATCTGGCTTACTTTCAGGCGTACACCAGCACTTATGCTGAGGTACAAGTGCTTAAGAATATGTATGAAGAGGCGTTAAAAGCACCTGGTGCAGAGATCGTCGGCCTTTGTGTTGGCACAAGACCAGACTGCGTGCCTGATGCGGTGTTGGATCTGTTAGCGGGTTACGTTAAACAAGGCTATGAGATTTGGCTCGAGCTTGGCCTGCAAACCGCCAATGATAAAACCCTCAAGCGAATTAACCGCGGACACGACTTTGCGGTGTATGAAACGATCACCCAGCGTGCACGCGCTTTAGGCATCAAGGTGTGTACCCACCTGATTGTTGGTCTACCAAAAGAGACTAAGCCGGATAACCTTGAAACCTTAGACAAGGTATTAGCGGTTGGCACTGATGGTATTAAGCTGCACGGCCTGCATATAGTAGAGGGCAGTACCATGGCTAAGGCGTGGAAAGCCGGAAAGCTAGAAGCCCCAAGCCTTGAAGAGTACATCGATATCGCGAGTGAGATCATTCAACGCACGCCTGCGGACGTGGTTTATCACCGTGTTTCTTCAGCGGCGAGACGGCCAACGTTACTTTCTCCTTTATGGTGTGAGAACCGCTGGTTAGCGATGACTGAAATAGGCCGTTCGCTCGATAAAACCGGTGCTCAAGGCATCAAAACTGGCTCTGCATTCGAGTACACGTTGCCTGTTTTAAACGCAGCCAATTAATAGAAATGGGTGACTGTAGGTAACAGCAGATAAAACCAACAAATAGTGGTAACATTTCCCTCACAGATTTTATGGTATAGATTGAGAGCAGATGGAACTGGTAATGACTTGGTTGTGGGACAGGGCGTATGGCTACGGTATTTATATCGTTGTTGTATTGCTGATTGCTCTCATCTGCTGGCATCTCTATTCTCGTTATCAATCGCATATCGAAACGCTTCTACTTGCTACCCCGTCGCCACTCTACTTTGTTGATGTTCGAAGTGGCGAAATACTCTATGCCAATCGCCAAGCAATGCAGTTGCTTGGTATTCGACAAATTGGTGTTAACTTTCGATTCCCTACCGTTGAAAGCGAGAATAGCTTTCGCCACTACTTAACCAATCACATCAACTCTCGAGCCTTCGAGCAGGTCTCCCTGTGGGCGCTTTCTGAATTTGAGTCGTTTAAGATCAACTTAGTCGGTCGTAAGGTTCATTTTAGAAATAAGCAGGCTTGGATGATTCATGCTTCACCTTATAAGAATACTAACGAAGAAATGTCCCAAGAAGTTCGAGAGTTGAATGTTGCTCGTACCGCTTTGGATTCTTTGTCTGAGTTGATCTACGTGAAAGATCAGAAAGATCAGTTAGTGACGAGTAATCGCTCGTTTAAAAAGTTTTGGCATGGTCGTGCTGAAGAGGGCACCCTGAGTGTTTCTGGTGGAGTATTAAAAGGTCGTGTAAGTGAACGCTCTTGGACTACAGATCAAGATGGAAAAAGCTGCTTGCTTGAAACCTACCAAAGTGTCTTGCTCTCACAAGATGGATCAACCATAGGTACGCTCTCTATTAGCCATGATGTGACCGATTGGCATGACATGCAGCAGCAGCTTCGTGGCGAAATGGAGAAGCGAAAAGATACCGAAGTGGCACTTGCGCAGCGTGACACCATCTTGCAAAACATCTTGGAGGCCAGCCCAGACTCGATTGGCATCTTTAATGAAAACATGGTTTATCAAGCGTGTAATAAGCCATTTGTGGCTGCGCTAGGTATCTCTGAAGTGAGTGACTTGATCGGTAAACGCTTACAAGATGTGGTGCCACATAGTATCTATACGCGAATATCAGAAACCGATCATCAAGTGCTTCATCAAAGTAAATCGCTGCGTTATATCGACAAAGTGGTCTCAAGTGATGGAGCATTTACTTGGTATGATGTAGTCAAATCACCGTTTAGAGATCCAGCATCGAGCACTAATGGTGTGTTGATCATGGCGCGTGATATTACAGAGCGTTATCTAGCAGAACAAAAGCTTGAAGAAGCCAACCTTGAACTTGAACGCCTCAGCTTTATGGATAGCCTGACTAAAGTTTCTAACCGACGTCGTTTCGATGAACAGCTCTCGACACTGTGGCATTATCATGTGCGTGAGAAGTTACCGCTGACGATCATGCTGTGTGACATCGATTTCTTTAAAGGCTACAACGACTATTACGGACACCAGCAAGGTGATGATGCCTTGGTCCAAGTTTCTCAGGCATTTAAGCAGGTGTTGAATCGTTCATCGGACTGTGTAGCTCGTTATGGTGGTGAAGAATTCGGCTTTATTCTGCCGAATACAACGACCGAAGGTGCTCAGCTGGTGGCGCAGCGTATTCATGACGAAGTCCTAAAGTTGGAACTTGCGCATGAGAAGTCGACGGTCTCTGAATTCATCACCGTGAGTATTGGTATTGTCTCTTACATTCCGAAACCTGATGACGAGATGGAGTCGGCCGTTGCTTTGGCTGACAGTGCTCTGTATCAAGCAAAGTCTGACGGTCGAAACCGTTCTATGGTGCACCCATCCTCAATTTGCTAACTCTATAAAATCGGTGATTTTCCCACCTTCGTCTGTTTTGGTTGTTCGGTATTTATATTAATTGGATTAACCTTCGATATTGCCGCTGATCTCTTGCTGCGTGTGATGTAGCTAGCTTACCTCCTATCTTCAAACAGGGTAGAATGTTGCTAGTCTTATCGCATGGAGCGTTAAATGAAACCCATGAAAAATCTTGCCCAGTATTACGTGGATCTACTCGTAAAGCTGGGGATTGTCCGCTTTTCTATCTTACTCGCCCTAGCGCTTGTTGCCCTCGCTGTTGTTGTGCAAGTCGGTATCACCCTCGCACTCAAAGGTAATGTTGATGATATCGATATTGTCCGTTCAGTTTTCTTTGGTTTAGTGATAACGCCTTGGGCGGTTTACTTCCTATCTGTAGTCGTTGATCAGCTGGAAGAGTCTCGTCAAAGGTTAGCGAAACTGGTCTCTAAACTTGGCGACATGCGTGAGCGAGACCAAGAGCTCAACAATAAACTGCAGCTCAATATTGAGAAGCTTAATCAAGAAATTGAAGAGCGTGAAAAAGCGGAAGAAGCGCGTGCAGAAGCGATGCACGACCTTGAGAACGAGGTGTTTCAACGTGAGCGAACTCAGCTTGAACTTGCAGAACGTACGGCACTGCTACGTTCATTTATTGATGCTTCTCCTGACCTTATTTACTATCGTAATGAAGATGGTGTGTTCTCTGGTTGTAACCGTGCTGTAGAAGAGCTCACCGGCAAAACAGAAAAAGAGCTGGTTGGTTTGACTCCTTGGGATGTCTACAGTAAAGAGGTAGCCCAGCAAGTTGTTGAAACCGATAAGAAAGTCTTTTCTGATAACCAAGCGCTGACCTATGACCAATGGCTTGAATACCCTGACGGACGTAAGAGTTACTTCGAACTGCGTAAAGTTCCTTTCTATAGCAAAGATGGCCGTCACTTGGGTTTAGTCGGTTTTGGTCGCGATATTACTGAACGTAAAGAGCATCAAGAGTCGTTAGAAAAAGCTAGCCGCGATAAGACCACCTTTATCTCAACCATTAGCCACGAGTTAAGAACACCGCTCAATGGCATCATCGGCTTGAGCCGCATGTTGTTGGATAGCCAACTAACGACCGAGCAGCGTAAGCAGATGCAAACCATTAAGGTAAGCGCAGTGACATTGGGTAATATCTTTAACGATATTATCGACATGGATAAGTTCGACCGCCGTAAGCTTGAGCTCTTCCCAACCCCTATCAATTTTGAAGATTTCGTTGTCGAGATCGAGAGTATTTCTGCGTTAATGGCAGAGCAGAAAGGACTAAGGTTCGATCTAGAAAGATTGTCTGATCTTCCAGCTGCTGTTGAGGTGGATGGTACTCGTCTTAGACAGGTATTGTGGAACCTTGTCAGCAACGCGATGAAGTTCACCAAAGATGGTGGTGTGGTGATGACAGTCAGCGCCGACATTGATGGCGACTTTGCCAACATAACGATGGAAGTAGAAGACACCGGGATTGGTATCCCTGAAAGTGAAATCGAGAAGATCTTCGCGATGTACTATCAGGTGAAATCGGGCACGGACAACTTGCACGCTGTCGGCACGGGCATTGGCCTCGCGGTCTCACAGCAGCTGATCAATATGATGGATGGCCACATTGAAGTCACCAGTGAAGAGGGCTTTGGTAGCACCTTTACGGTTTCGATTCGAGTTCCAGTGAATCACGATACTCAGGCACTGATCAAAACGCCAAGAAAGCAGTCGAATCTTAAGATCTTCATGGTTGAAGATATTGAACTCAATATCACAGTGGCTCGCTCTCTACTTGAAAGTCTGGGTCATGAGGTGACCGTAGTAATGACGGGTAAAGAGGCTCAGATTGCTTTCAACCCGGAAGACTATGACTTGGTACTGTTAGATATCCAACTGCCAGACATGACAGGTTTCGATATTGCTCAATACTACCGCGAGAAATACAGCCAACTACCGCCTTTGGTGGCATTAACTGCCAACGTGTTAAGCAACAAGCAAGAGTATTTCCAGAAAGGCATGGACGAAGCGATCAGCAAACCTTTGTCAGTTCGAGCTATTCAAGATGTCATCAGCGAGCTGATCGAAGATGCGCCAGAGGTAATTGAGAAAGTAGCGGGTACGGAGAAGGTTGAAAGCATTGAGAAAGTCGACGCCACTAAGTCTGTTCTTTCAGCTATTGATACCACTTTGCTTGATATTGATATGCTAGAGTCTTATGTTGACATTGTTGGACCAAAACCGGTTTTGGATAGCATCGTGATGTTTGAAGATATGATGCCGGAGTATATGGAAATATTGAACTCCAACATGGTCGCGAAAGATAAAGCCAGTATCGTTTCTGAAGCACATAAAATTAAAGGTGCAGCAGGTTCTATCGGCCTGAAACGCATTCAACAAGTTGCTCAGAAAGCTCAATCTCCTGACCTACCAGCTTGGTGGGAAAACATTTCAGATTGGGTCGATGAGATTAATAACGAATACCAGAATGACATTGAAGTCTTAAAGAGTTGGTTAAATCAAAGGTAGAAGAAGAATGAAAAAATTAGCATTCGCCGCATGTGTAGTGGCATTAGCGGGTTGTTCTACGCCCCAAGTAGAATGGCAGCAAGATAATCAAGTAGAAGTATCTGCAGCAACAGTCACAATGAAAAGCAACCTTTGGCACAACAAGATGCCAACGATTGGAGAGACCCAAGATAAGACTCTGCATGGTGCAATCTACCTAGAGTCAGACTCACAACTGCCAGCAACGCTTGCGGTTGAGAGTGTTACCGTTAAACAGGGTGCAGACACCTTATTGGTAACAGCTGACGATCTTGATTTAAGAACACATAGCGAAACTCAATGGGAAGTCGCTTTTGTGTGGCAACTAGAGATCGACAGCGACAAGCCTGTTGATGTGGCGGTTGAACTGAAAGATGGTGAAACCGTGAAGTGGCTAGTAGAGAAAGACGTTAAGGTTGATACGGTTTACTAAACCTTAGCGAACAATGAACAACAAAAAAGGGAGAATGCGTTGGCATTCTCCCTTTTTAATAACTATTGATTGCGCTTCTACTGTTCAAACACTAAGTGCTAAACGACTCGAAACGCGAATCGAATTAGTCTTCTAGGTCACCACAAAAGCGGTAGCCTTCACCGTGAATCGTTGCGATGATTTCTGGCGTACCAGAAACAGATTCAAAGTGCTTACGAATACGACGGATTGTTACGTCTACAGTACGATCGTGTGGCTTAAGCTCACGACCAGTCATCTTCTTAAGAAGGTCTGCACGTGTTTGGATCTTACCTGGGTTCTCACAGAAGTGAAGTAGAGCACGGAACTCTGAACGAGGTAGCTTGTAGCCTTCGCCATCTGGGCTAACCAGAGAACGACTGTTGATATCTAGTACCCAACCGTTGAACTCATACTTTTCAACGCTACGCTTTTCTTCTTGAACAGAGCTTGTGCTCATTGAACGGTTAAGAAGGTTGCGTGCACGGATAGTCAGTTCACGAGGGTTGAAAGGCTTCGTGATGTAGTCATCAGCGCCGATCTCTAGGCCAAGGATCTTATCAACTTCATTATCACGACCAGTTAAGAACATAAGCGCTACGTTTGCTTGCTCACGTAGTTCACGCGCAAGTAGTAGGCCATTCTTACCTGGAAGGTTGATGTCCATAATTACAAGGTTAACTTGGTTGTCAGATAGCACTTGGTGCATCTCTTCACCGTCGCTAGCCTCAAAAACAGCATATCCCTCTGCTTCAAAAATACTCTTTAGAGTGTTACGAGTTACTTGCTCATCTTCAACGATAAGAATCTGCGGGGTTTGCATTTGGCGGTACCTAAATTTGTGACGAAACTGTGCTAATAGAATAAATTCTAGGCAAAAACATAACATACAGGTAATGTATTTTTGATGATAACTTAAAGTTTTCAAAAAAACACTTACTTCCAGCTATCTGCCTTCCTTGAAGTATTGCCCAATAACGTAGATCCAGTACGCCTTTCAATCATTCTTTTAGTGATTGGAGAGGATTCTATAATGTTAACAGCATGCTAACAACGCGAGAATGTTAATTCCATTCACTTTGTTGATTTACATCAATTGCCGTATCGCAACAAACTTTAATAGTATGGCTACAACTTAACCAATGTTATGGTGATTATTTAGCACCAAAACAAGAATGATTATTCGAGATGTTTCGCACATCTTGCCTGCTAAAGACCGGATTATGAACCAAGGAAGCTGAAAGCTGTCCTAAGAGTCTAGTAGATAAATATGCTCAATCAACTTTTATTGAGTAATAAATTGAGCATAGAGCAATGAAAACAAAGGATTAATTTTAATAACATATAAAAGCATAGAGGTTAGCCTGACTAAACAGGTAACGCCTTACTCACGGAGGATATATGCACGATATAACACCCGACTTATGTGATGAGTTTGAAAGCGAAGTCACCCTACTGAACATGCCATTGCAGAACTTCGGTCAACGTGGTGCGTTCTTTGGAAAAATTGTAACAGTTCGTTGTTACCACGATAATTCCAAGGTTCGCGAGATTTTAGAGACCGATGGCTGTGGCAAAGTGCTTGTCGTTGATGGAAATGGCTCATGCCAAAAGGCGCTGCTTGGCGATCAGCTCGCTATTCTCGCGATAGAGAATGGTTGGGAAGGCGTGATTGTGAACGGTGCGGTGCGTGATGTTGGCATGATGTCGCAAATGGACCTTGGTGTTCAGGCGCTGGGTGCATCGCCATTCAAGACCGAGAAACGCGGCGTCGGACAAGTGAATGTTACGCTCTCTATACATAATCAACTGATTCAGCCTGGTGACTATATTTATGCCGATTGGAATGGCGTATTAATTTCATCTGAGTTGTTAATTGAGTCGTAACTAACTCAAATTTAATTCCGTTGTTAGATTAGATTGGGGAATGGTTTGTGATGTGCTGAAAGCTTGGGGCTCAATTCGGACTAATCAGTAAATAAAGAACAAGCGAAAGAGATTAAAAGCGAAACCCTAATCCCACTTCAACACCTTGCTGCCACTCTTCATAGTCAAGGGTGGCATGCAAATCTAGATTATCAGTCAGTTGCACTCGGCTGGAAACCTCTGCGGCTACCGATTTCTCATTGTCTTCGGTTTCATCTTTATAGGTGTGTAAAGAACTGTTGAAAGAGACTCTTTCTGAAAACTGATAACTGACACCACTTAAGAATCCACTTTCCTGTTTCAGTGCCGCACTATTGATACGTGTACCCACGTAAAGATCCACATCTGAAAACAAGCTATAAGAATAGCCACTGTCTATTTTCCAAGTATCGAAGCTTTCACTTGACGCGTTTTGTGTGGAGATAAAAAATTTATGAGAAGAACGATCTATTTGAGAAGGAAGTAGAGGCAAACTATTCGCTGAACAAACAACAGGCATAGCAAAAGCCAAAAGAATAAGTAATCTCTTCATTTCCCACTCCTGATGTCATTATTATTGTTCTTCGAACGTTATCGTTCAATTAAAGCACAGAACTTGTGCGTTCGCTGCACAATCGATATAGCATTTTGTTATGACTATATATGCAATTGATCACTCTTGCTTGTTCAATGAGTAAATCCAGTATCTTAAGTGAAGGTTTATACAGGGTGTTTTATCCCTTAAATGACGGTTTGCTCTGAAAAACGGTGCGAATGTAAAAAAAACGCAACTTTTCATTGACGTCCAGTGGTAAAAATTGATACACGTAGAGTAAAGCACAAGCAGAGAATTTGATATGCAGCACGTAAGCCACCTAGTAATGACCACAACCATTATTATTACCGACATTAACATTGTTGGGGCAGGCTGCTAAGTAACGGATTTTAAAAAAAAGGCCTGTATCCAACAAGATACAGGCCTTTTTTTGTACCATTTTTATGACTTATGGAGAAAGGGATGCGCGTTTTAAAGTTTGGAGGTTCATCATTAGCTGATGCAGATCGTTTTTTACGAGCGGCTGATATCATCGCTAATAATGCCCAGCAAGAAGAGCTAGCTGTTGTACTATCGGCTCCAGGAAAAACAACCAATAAGTTGGTCGCTGTAATTGAAGCTGCACTTAAAAATGGTGAAGCAGATGCACAGATTACAGAGATCGAATCCTCATTCGCTGCACTGTTTGCAGATATTCAAGCCGTTGTTCCTTCTATTGACGGTTCTGCGTTCCAAGAGCAGGTGGATACTTCTCTTGCTCAGCTAAAACAGTTCGTGAACGGCATTAACCTACTGGGTATGTGCCCGAATCATGTTAATGCTCGCATCATCAGTAAAGGTGAGCGAATCTCAATCCAGTTGATGAAAGCGGTACTTGAAGCGAAAGGCCAACCAGCAAGCCTGATTGACCCAGTTCAATACCTATACGCTAAAGGTGATCACCTTGAAGCTATGGTCGATGTGGATGTTTCAACTCAGAACTTCCGTCAATCGCCACTTCCTAAAGGTCACGTAAACATCATGCCGGGCTTCACTGCTGGTAATGATAAAGGTGAGTTAGTAACACTTGGCCGTAATGGCTCTGACTACTCAGCGGCAGTTCTAGCGGCATGTCTACGTGCTGATTGCTGTGAAATCTGGACTGATGTAGACGGCGTTTACAACTGTGACCCACGCTTAGTCGATGATGCACGTCTGCTTAAATCATTAAGCTACCAAGAAGCGATGGAGCTTTCTTACTTCGGTGCTTCGGTTCTGCACCCGAAGACTATCGCGCCTATCGCGCAATTCCATATTCCTTGTCTGATCAAAAACAGCTTTAACCCACAGGGTGCGGGTACTTTGATTGGTCAAGACACTGGCGAAGATAACCTAGCAATTAAAGGTATTACTACGCTAAGTGACCTAACAATGGTTAACGTATCAGGCCCTGGTATGAAAGGCATGGTTGGCATGGCAAGTCGCGTATTCGGCGCGATGTCTTCGGCTGGCGTTTCTATTGTCCTTATTACTCAATCGTCTTCTGAGTACAGCATCAGCTTCTGTATTGAATCGGCTGACAAAGTGAAAGCGAAACAAGTGTTGTCAGACGCGTTTGAACTTGAGCTCAAAGATGGTCTATTAGAGCCAGTTGAGTTCATGGACGACGTAGCGATTGTAACGCTGGTGGGTGACGGTATGCGTACTTCACGCGGTGTTGCTTCTCAGTTCTTCTCTTCTTTAGCTGAAGTGAACGTCAACATTGTTGCGATTGCTCAAGGGTCATCTGAGCGTGCTATCTCAGCGGTTATCCCTGAAGATAAAATCTCTGAAGCAATCAAAGCGTGTCACGAGAACCTATTTAACTCTAAGCACTTCCTTGACGTATTCGTTGTGGGTGTTGGCGGCGTTGGTGGCGAACTTGTTGATCAGATCCAACGTCAGCAAGGTAAATTGGCTGAAAAAGGCATCGTGATTCGCGTATGTGGTTTAGCAAACAGTAAAGGTTTGTTGCTAGACAGCGATGGTCTACCGTTAGAGCAGTGGCGTGACCGTATGTCGAGTGCGACTGAAGAATTCAGCCTAGCTCGCTTAGCGGCTCTTGTTCAACGTAACCACATCATCAACCCAGTATTGGTTGACTGTACGTCTAGCGAAGATATTGCTGCGCAGTACGCTGATTTCCTAGCGGCTGGTTTCCACGTGGTAACACCAAACAAGAAAGCAAACACAGCAAGCATGGCTTACTACCATCAGCTTCGTGAAGTTGCACGTAACTCACGTCGTAAGCTGATGTACGAAACAACCGTAGGTGCAGGTCTACCAGTAATCGAAAACCTTCAGAACCTTATCTCTGCAGGTGATGAACTTGAGAAGTTCAACGGCATTCTTTCAGGTTCACTGTCTTACATCTTCGGTAAACTTGATGAAGGTATGACACTAAGCCAAGCAACCAATATTGCTAAAGATAACGGCTTTACTGAACCGGATCCTCGTGACGATTTATCTGGTATGGATGTGGCGCGTAAGCTGCTTATTCTTGCTCGTGAAGCAGGCATGGCGCTTGAACTTGAAGATGTTGAAGTTGACCAAGCTCTGCCCCCAGGTTTTGATGACTCAGGCACGGTTGAAGAGTTTATGGCTCGTCTGCCAGAAGCGGATGCTTACTTCCAAGAGCAGTCGGCTATCGCAGCAGAAGAAGGCAAAGTACTTCGTTATGTTGGCGAAATCGCTGAAGGTAAGTGTAAGGTTCGTATCGCTGCTGTTGATGGCGATGACCCAATGTTCAAGATTAAAGATGGCGAGAACGCATTAGCATTCTACAGCCGTTACTACCAACCAATCCCTCTAGTACTACGTGGCTACGGCGCGGGTACTGAAGTAACAGCAGCTGGCGTATTCTCTGATGTGATGCGTACTCTTGGTTGGAAATTAGGAGTTTAGGAATGAGTTCAAGTGATATGGATGTTGTCGTTTATGCTCCTGCATCAATCGGTAATGTCAGTGTAGGGTTTGATGTGCTGGGGGCCGCTGTGTCTCCAGTGGATGGCACACTGCTGGGTGACCGAGTAATGGTTAAAGTAGGCGATGAATCATTCTCGCTAAAAACAGCAGGCAGCTTTGTTTCTAAGCTGCCGACTGAAGCCAAAGAAAACATCGTCTATGACTGCTGGGTGGTGTTCTCTAGAGAGCTTGATAAAAAAGGCGTTGCGCTAAAGCCTTTAGAAATGACACTCGAAAAGAACATGCCTATTGGTTCTGGTCTAGGTTCAAGTGCATGTTCAATTGTCGCGGCACTGGATGCGCTAAATCGTTTTCATGGCCAGCCACTGAATGAGACTGAACTGCTTGCTCTAATGGGCGAAATGGAAGGTAAGATTTCAGGCGGTATCCATTATGATAACGTTGCTCCATGTTACCTTGGTGGTGTGCAGTTAATGCTTGAAGAGTTAGGTATCATTAGCCAAGAAGTACCGTGTTTTGATGACTGGTATTGGGTAATGGCGTATCCGGGTATTAAGGTTTCAACGGCTGAAGCTCGCGAAATTCTTCCTTCTCAATATCGTCGTCAGGATGTGATTGCCCATGGCCGTCATCTAGCGGGTTTTATCCACGCGTGCCACTCTGGTCAGCCAGAGCTAGCAGCGAAGATGATCAAAGACGTGATTGCTGAACCATATCGTGAGAAACTGCTTCCAGGGTTTGCTGATGCGCGTAAATACGCCACTTCAGCAGGAGCACTGGCTACTGGGATCTCCGGTAGCGGTCCAACTCTATTTAGCATTTGCAAAGAACAAGATGTCGCCGAGCGTGTTGCACGCTGGTTAGAACAAAATTACGTACAAAATGAAGAAGGATTCGTTCACGTTTGTCGCCTAGATAAGCAAGGTTCGATCGTTACAGGAAGTGAGTTATGAAGCTGTACAACATCAAAGAAAATGACGAGCAAGTCTCTTTTGGCCAAGCCGTTCGTCAAGGTTTAGGTCGTAATCAAGGTCTATTTTTTCCATCTGAGCTACCAAAGTTTGATGATATCGATGCGCTGCTAGCAGAGGACTTTGTCCCTCGTAGCTCAAAGATTCTGTCAGCATTGATTGGCGATGAATTACCAAAAGAACAGATCGACCAAATGGTGGATGCAGCGTTCCAATTCCCTGCACCAATCAACCAAGTAAAAGACGGCGTTTACGCGCTTGAGCTTTTCCACGGCCCTACACTGGCGTTTAAAGATTTCGGTGGCCGCTTTATGGCTCAGTCTTTAGCAGCCGTTTCAGATGGTGGTCAAATCACTATCTTAACAGCAACATCAGGTGATACTGGTGCGGCGGTCGCACATGCTTTCTACGGCATGGAAGACATCAATGTTGTGATTCTTTACCCGAAAGGCAAGATCAGCCCATTGCAAGAGAAGCTTTTCTGTACGCTGGGTAAGAACATTCACACTGTCGCTATCGATGGTGACTTTGATGCGTGTCAGGCTCTGGTTAAAGACTCATTTGATGATGCTGAACTGCGTAAAGAGATTGGTCTTAACTCGGCAAACTCTATCAACATCAGCCGTTTAATGGCTCAGATCTGTTACTACTTTGAAGCGGCTTCTCAGCTGACTAAAGAGCAACGTGAAAACCTAGTTATTTCTGTACCAAGTGGTAACTTTGGTAACCTAACGGCGGGTCTATTGGCTAAAGCACTAGGTTTACCTGTTAAGCGTTTCATCGCAGCAACCAATGAAAATGACACGGTTCCTCGCTACCTAGAAACAGGTCAATGGGATCCAAAACCGACCGTTGCGACAACATCGAACGCGATGGACGTAAGCCAACCAAATAACTGGCCTCGTATTGAAGAGCTTTGCCAACTCAAAGGTTGGGGCTTAGATACACTAGGCAAAGGTAAAGTATCTGACGAGCAGAGCGCTGAGTCAGTTCGCGACCTAAAAGCACAAGGTTACCTATGTGAACCACATGGTGCGATTGCTTACCGTCTATTGGAAGAGCAATTGCAAGAGAATGAAACTGGCTTGTTCCTGTGTACAGCACACCCAGCGAAATTCAAAGAAGTGGTTGATGACATCCTAGGTTCTGATATCGAACTGCCAGGCCCGCTAGCAAAACACGCGGCAATGGAGTTGTTGTCTGAAGATCTTGATAACGATTTTGAAGCGCTAAAAGCAGTGCTTCGTCGAGTTCAACCGTAACGTCCATTTGTTTTTCGAACAAATAAAAACGGCGCTCAATGAGCGCCGTTTTTGTATTCTAATTTAAGCTCTAAAAATTATAGAGACTCAGTGAACGTACGTGCGATAACGTCACGTTGCTGTTCAGTTGTTAGAGAGTTGAAACGTACAGCGTAACCCGATACACGGATAGTTAGCTGTGGGTAGTTCTCTGGGTGAGCAACTGCGTCTTCTAGCGTTTCACGCTTAAGAACGTTAACGTTTAGGTGTTGGCCACCTTCGATGCGTGGTGCTGCTTCGATTGCAACTTCACGGCTTTCGTACTCGCCTAGGTCTGCAGCTGAGATAACTTGGTCAGCTTCGAAACCTGCAGTAGCAACAACACAACGAGCTTCATTCTTCTCGCTATCTAGTAGCCAGATTGAGTTTAGTAGGTCATCGTTTGCTGCTTTAGTAATTTGAATACCTTGGATCATAACTATCTCCTAGTCCACTGAATGTGGTTTGATTATGGTGTTAACTTTCGATTTTTATTGAGCTGAGTAATATATACCTAATATTAGTAAGGTTAACATTGATTTAAGTCAAAAAACAACCAAAAACCATATTTTTACAAAGGTGATTATCTTGAGGTAAATCAACAAAACCTTTGAAAACAAAGTAATTACAAAATATTTTAAAGTATAAAAAATATTTAACAGTTGTATTTGTTGTAAATTTACTACATTTGTTGTGTTTTTATTGAACAGCAACCGATACAACCCTTTATTTATTAAGCATTATGAAAGTGTAAAGTGATTTAATGACAAACAATAATTCATCCTCAAAACCGGAAACAAATATGAAGTTTATTGGCGCTCATGTGTCGGCTGCTGGTGGTGTTGATCAGGCGCCTATGCGTGCACGTGAAATAGGTGCCAATGCGTTTGCACTGTTTACCAAGAATCAGAGACAGTGGGCGGCAAAACCGCTAGAAGCGAAAACCATTAGTGCCTTCAAAGCCAATTGCAAAATGTTGGGCTTCGGTGCTGAGCACATTCTTCCTCATGACTCCTACCTTATTAACCTAGGAGCACCAGAGGAAGAGAAGCTAGAGAAATCACGCGCGGCTTTTATTGATGAGATGGAGCGTTGTAATCAACTTGGGTTAACGCTTTTGAATTTTCACCCTGGGAGTCATTTGAAGAAAATCTCAGAAAGCGAATGTTTGGCTAAGATCGCCGAGTCGATCAACCTAGCTCATCAAGCTGTACCTGACGTAATCGCGGTGATCGAGAATACGTCAGGGCAGGGCACTAACCTTGGTTGGAAGTTTGAACATCTAGCTGAGATTATCGAGCAGGTAGAAGATAAGTCACGTGTTGGCGTGTGCTTAGACACCTGCCATACGTTTACTGCTGGCTATGACTTACGTACAAAAGAGGCGTGTGAGCATACTTTTGCTGAGTTCGACCGCATTGTGGGTATGCACTATCTAAGAGCAATGCACATCAATGATTCAAAAGCTGAGTTCGCGAGTCGAGTTGATCGACACCATTCTTTAGGAAAAGGTGAAATTGGCTGGGATTGTTTTGAGTATATTGCTTCTGATTCTCGCTTTAATGGTATCCCTCTTATCTTGGAAACGATTGATTCGACGATTTGGAAAGAGGAAATTCAACAACTTAGAATGTTTCATCGCTCAGCAACGGTAGTCAGCGAAGAAGCGTAATAATAGAAGGGAAAATTTATTTCCGTCTATTTCTAAAAATTGGCACCTTTCTTTCATAACATTAAAGTGAATATGTAGTTCACGATGTCTTAGAGGAGGTGCCTTTATGTATTCAATCACCCAAACTTCAACTGTTGCTGTCGCAAGTCGTTTACCAACACCAAACCGTCACGTGCATAACCATGGCCACCATCGTACACAACAGAAAAGTGGTTAATCGAGATAAACACAACTTGAACTGATTATTATGATTCATCAACAAGTGAACCCTACACATCATGTTTATTGATAGCTGTATGAGGTATAACTAGATCCTTATTTAGGAGAGTTAGCCGATACAGCTATTTTTTTGTCTGGCGAAAGCCGCTAGAAACCTTGATGATTGGGAAGTAAAACGATGAGCGCACCAAAAACTTGGGAATCCATTATTAATGATGAACGTGACAAGGAGTACTTTCAGAGTGTCCTCGCGTTTGTTGAGCAGCAACGTAATAATGGGAAAACCGTCTACCCGCCACAAGATCAGGTGTTCAGTGCCTTTGATATGACGCCTTTCGAATCCGTGCGAGTAGTTATCTTAGGGCAAGATCCTTATCACGGTGCTAACCAAGCTCATGGTTTAGCATTCTCAGTCCTTCCTGGCGTGAAAATCCCCCCTTCTCTACGCAATATGTACAAAGAGCTTGCACAAGATATAGAGGGCTTTGAGATTCCTAGTCACGGTTATCTCGATTCTTGGGCATCGCAAGGGGTGTTGATGTTGAACACCGTTCTTACAGTAGAAGAGGCAAAAGCACACTCACATGCGAAATGTGGTTGGGAAACTTTTACTGATGCCATGATTGCTGAGCTCAATCAGCGTTCTGAACCGATCATCTTTTTGTTGTGGGGCGCACACGCCCAGAAGAAAGGCCAAGCGATTGATGAAGACAAACATCAAGTGTTGGTTGCACCTCACCCATCGCCATTATCGGCACGTCGTGGCTTCTTCGGTTGTCAGCATTTCTCAACAACCAACAAGTTACTTTCTTCTATGGATCAACAACCTATTGACTGGTGTTTACCAACAGAAGTGTAGGTTGGTGGTTTTCTGAGCCGGGTCAAATCATAAATCAGTATCTTCGTATACACTTATAAACAGTGGGTGTAATGGAGTGCAATACTATGATGATTGAAAGGATAAGACGAGAGCATGGCTATATGGCTCGTTTGCTCGCGATACTCAACAATAAGTTAGAGCTTCTAAAACAAGAGCGAGAAATAAACTATAGCTTGATCGCAGAGGTGGTTGATTACCTGATGAACCATTCGGACAAAGTGCATCACCCTAAAGAAGACGTTATTTATCGCTACTATCTTAAACAATATGGCAGTGATCAAGCGATTGAAGACTTGGAGTTAGAGCATCAATTGCTTTCTGAGAAAACGGCGGACTTTTTAGGCGTGGTCGATATGATCCTTCAAGATGCGGTGGTTCCTCAGCAAGTCTTTATTGAGCAGCTTGAAGCGTTTGTTAAGGCTCAGAGAAAGCACATGGAATATGAAGAGAAGCATGTGCTACCAATGATTGTTGAGGCGTTCACGGTTAAGGATTGGCAAGAGGTTGAGTCACAGTGGCTTCAACCAGAAGACGACCCTGTTTTTGGGGACACGATTGCTGACCAATATCGCCAGCTCGCAGCTCGCGTTCGACAAAATGAGCAAGAGTGCGTTTAGTTAATATTAAGAGTGAGTCACACCTATTTCGAAGTGCCTTCTATATTAAGAGGTGACTGTTTGAGACTCCCTCTATATTAGTTGATTAGTTCTTAGTGCGGCGCTTTGAACGGATGCGATAGTCTAAACAATAAAAAAGGCACCTTTATAGGTGCCTTTTGCTATCTGATTTCTTATCGTGCTGATTAAAGCTTTATATCGTCAAGGCTAAAATCGAGACCGAGATTCATCTCTCTTAGCTCTTTCTCAAGCTGCCTGCGATCGTTGATGGCTTCGATTTCACGCCACTTACGCTTAAGTGGTTTCGAGCGTGTTTTTTGAGTTGCACGAGGCATTTCTAGTTCTGATACTTCATCGAATTGAAAGCTATCCATAAGCCATATCTCCTTCCGTGGGACTAGTTCTTACGAACCATTAAATATCATATTTAGGTTCACCATAACCTTGATTTATTTCTCATTTGTTTCAAATCTATGAAGTTTTTGTTCTGTTTTTTTATGCATGCTCACACATTGAGGGACTTTTTATGTATAAAAAACAAGCAAACAAACCTAAGTAAACGATTAAATTAGGGGTTATTGAATGTTAATTCATTGTGCGAATGGAATAGTGTTTTGCCTATAATGCATTGAAGTGCACATAGTGCTATGCGGTATAGGGATCTCATTGGCCTAGAAAAAAACGAAGATCTTCACTATACCTTGTAAAACCTAGGCTGACGTCATTTTTATGGGATGGTGTTCTTGTTGGGGCGGAGCCGTGGCTGTTGTTGATATTATGTCCCGATAATGTGACTTTTATTGGGCTGTATTGTTGAAAGTTGTGTTAACAAAAGGTGTGTTATTAGTGAAATGTCATTTTAATATAAATGCATTTGCATATTGATTTTTAAGTCGTCTCGCTGCATTATCCGCCCGTCAAAAAATACACTGATACGTAAAATGGATGCATGAAGCGACATTTACAATCTAGATCGCAGCAAATAAATATAAAACGAATGCCGACACAACATTGACACTGGCATAGGCGATTTAGAGGAAGGCTAGGAAGCATGATCGGTGCTTAAACTCAATTACGAGGTTCACGTGACAGACTTAATCAATTTGATGAACGATCTCCTTTGGGGATCTATCTTAGTTTACTTACTGGTTGGTGTGGGTATCTACTTCACTGTACGACTAGGCTTCATTCAATTCCGCCATTTCGGCCACATGTTCTCTGTTCTGAGAAACAGCCGTAAAGCAGACAGTGCTGGTATCTCTTCTTTCCAAGCTCTTTGTACTAGTCTCGCTGCTCGTGTAGGTACGGGTAACATGGCAGGTGTTGCTGTAGCTCTAACCGCAGGTGGCCCTGGTGCTATCTTCTGGATGTGGCTAATCGCCATGCTAGGTATGGCAACATCGTTTGCTGAAAGTACACTGGCACAGCTATACAAAACGCGTGATAACGACGGTAACTACCGCGGCGGCCCTGCATACTACATGGAGAAAGGCCTAGGCATGCGTTGGATGGGGGTTCTATTCTCTATCTTCCTAATCATTGCATTCGGTCTTGTATTCAACGCGGTTCAAGCAAACGCGATTGCAAGCGCAATGAACACAGCATTTGACCTTGAGCGTAGCTACGTTGGTGTTGGTATCGTAATTATCTCTGCATTCGTTATCTTCGGTGGTATCCGTAAGATTGCACGTACTGCAGAAATCATCGTTCCAATCATGGCATTGGCTTACCTAGCGATCGCTATGTACGTGATGTTCGCGAACATCGAGAAAGTGCCTGAAGTATTGGCTCTTATCTTCAAGAGTGCATTCGGTCTGCAAGAAGCAGCGGCGGGTGGCCTAGGTTACGCAATCGCACAAGCGATGATTAACGGTATCAAACGTGGTTTGTTCTCGAACGAAGCGGGTATGGGTTCTGCGCCAAACGCAGCAGCTTCTGCTACGCCTTACCCACCACACCCAGCATCACAAGGTTACGTGCAAATGCTAGGCGTGTTCATGGATACCATTGTTATCTGTTCAGCAACAGTAGCAATCATCCTGATGTCTGGTGAGTATGTACCACACGGTGAAGTTACGGGTATCGAACTAACGCAACGTGCACTAACAGCACAAGTTGGCGAATGGGGTGGCATCTTTGTAGCGGTAGCGATTTTCTTCTTCGCTTTCACTTCAATTATTGCAAACTACTCGTACGCTGAAACGAACCTTATCTTCCTAGAGCACAACAACAAGAAAGGCCTAGTGCTGTTCCGTATTGTTGTACTGGGTATGGTTATGTTCGGTTCTCTAGCGACACTACCAACGGTATGGGCCCTGGCTGACGTATCGATGGGCCTAATGGCGATTGTTAACTTGGTGGCGATTATCCTGCTATCAGGCATCGTGATTAAGCTAGCGAAAGACTACAACCGCCAACTAGACGCGGGTAAAGTACCGACATTCGATTCGAATGACTTCCCTGAGCTTAAGTCTCAACTGGAAGACGGTATTTGGGACAACAACAAGAAATAATCTTGTTGGAGCGATAAACCGCTCATCCTAAAATGATTAGAAAGGCTAAGGTTTCGACCTTAGCCTTTTTCTTTGCCTGTCATTTGTCTCATTCTGTCTATCAAAGCTTATTCTCCCTATCGAAGCTCATTCTTCCTATCAAAGTAATAGGAAGAGTCATAAAGACAAGTTGATGTTTTTTCTATACTCTAGCAGCATCCAGTTAGATAACCGATTAGGGTAAAGTTATGTTAGTTGTCGTTTCTCCAGCCAAAACACTTGATTACGAATCACCATTAGCGACTGAACGCTTTAGTCAGCCTGAGTTTGTTGAACACTCTGCTGAACTGATTGAAGAGTGCCGTAAACTGACGCCAGTCGATATTTCTGCACTGATGAAGGTGAGCGATAAAATCGCAGGGTTGAACGTAGCGCGCTTTGAGCAGTGGAGCGAGACCTTTACCCAAGACAACGCACGCCAAGCAATCCTAGCCTTTAAGGGCGATGTATACACTGGCTTAGATGCTGAGACGCTATCGGATGAAGATTTTGACTACGCACAAAATCACCTGCGCATGCTTTCTGGGTTATATGGCTTGCTTAAGCCGTTAGATTTGATGCAGCCTTACCGTCTAGAGATGGGCACACGCTTGGCGAATGCTCGTGGTACTAACTTGTACCAGTTCTGGGGCAACATCATTACAGACAAGCTGAATGAAGCGTTGAATGCTCAAGGCGACAATGTGTTGATCAACCTAGCATCTAACGAATACTTTAAAGCTGTGAAGCCGAAGAGCTTGGATGGCCAAGTGATTACCCCTGTATTCAAAGACTGTAAGAACGGTCAATACAAGGTGATCAGTTTCTATGCGAAGAAAGCGCGTGGCATGATGGCTCGCTACATTATCGAGAACAAGATCAACTCGGTCGAGGCGTTGACCCAGTTTGATACGGCGGGTTACTACTTCGTTGAAGAAGAGTCGAACGCGAAAGAGTTAGTCTTCAAGCGTGAAGAGCAAAACTAGACGTTATTGATTAATGGTCGTCACGCTCTGTGGCGAGATACCAACCAGATAGAGAAAAGCCCCATGCAGCGAACTGCATGGGGCTTTTTATTGAATCGTTGAAGCAGTTAGATTATTTCTTCTTTGCTGCTTTCTTTTTCTTCGCGATTTTTTTCTTTTTCGCGATTTTTTGTTTCTCTACCGCTTTCTTATCTTCTTTCTTCGGCTTCTTTTTCTTAGTCACGGCCGCTTTCTTATGCGTAGGGCGCATGCCTTCGATGAAGCGTTCTTTGATTGGTTCGTCTGTGTAACGAGCCACACGTTCAATCATCAGTTGATCGTGCGCTTCAATGATAGAAACCGCGTTACCTTTTTTACCAGCACGAGCAGTACGGCCAATACGGTGTAGGTATACATCAGCAGTACGTGGCATGTCGTAGTTGATTACGTGGCTTACGTCTGGAAGGTCGATACCACGCGCCGCAACGTCAGTCGCTAGTAGTACGTTTACAGAGCCGTCACGGAAACGAGCAATCGCGTTGTTACGACGATCTTGAGGCATTTCACCTTGGATCCATGCACATGGGATTTGCGCGCTTTCAAGTTGAGCTCGTAGATCACCTAGACGATCACGCGTCTTCAAGAATACGATGCTGCGCTCAGCTTGCTCTGTGATGACGTGCTTTAGGATGTTCAGCTTGTGCTCTGCTGTGTCTGCACGGTGGTACCACTGAGTGATCTTCTTACGCTCACGAAGTGATGATTTCGCATCGATCTCCGCTGGGTTTTTAAGTAGATCTTCAGTGAAGCCTTCAATGCCTTTACCTTCTAGCGTTGCTGAGAACAGTAAAGTTTGTTTACGCCAGCGACACTCTGCAGACAGACGGTCAACAACAGGACCAAAGCCCATGTCTAGCATACGGTCGGCTTCATCTAGAACTAGCCATTCAATTGCACGACAGTCAAAACGCTCGCCTTCAATGTATTCCATCAAACGACCAGGTGTTGCTACTACGATATCTTGAGTTGTGCTTAAGATATCTGCGTGTTCTTGGTACATAACACCGCCCGTGATCGTGAAGATATTTAGGCTAGTGTATTTAGCAAGCTCACGTGCTTGTTCGGTGATCTGCATTGCTAGCTCACGCGTTGGCGTCAGGATAAGCATACGAGCAGGGCCAGATTTCTTACGTGGGAAATCCAGTAGGTATTGCAGTGCTGGCAATACAAATGATGCTGTTTTACCAGTACCTGTTGGCGCAGAAGCCAAAACGTCTCTTCCATCTAACGCTTGTGGGATTGCTTCAGCTTGTATCTGTGTTGGACGTTCGTAGCCCATTTCGTCAATTGCTTTAAGCAGCTCTTGGTTTAGATCGAGTTCTGCAAAGGTTCTGATCACTGTTGTTTCTCCACAAGCAATAAATGTTTCTGCCTCAAAAAGCAGACGATAAAAAAGAGTAGTCGGACATTATAGAAGCATTAGTGATTAGGATCACATGGTATTTGCTACATCTTGAGATAAAAATCTTTCGTGAGCGCAATAAATGCTTCGCTATAACCACCTTGATGGTGAATTGTAAGCGATTCGCGCTGCAAATCTTGCTCGCAGGCAGGATCTTTAGATAACTCAAATAGAATTCGGCTAGCCGGTTTCTTGTCTGTTGTTCTCACATCAAGGCGTTTTGCTAGATACCAACCACATTGCTCGGCAAGCTTGATAAAACCTTCCCCCTCAGGCGTCGGTAGGATGAAACTGGCCGTCGCGGCTTCGGTTGTGATCTCGAAACAACGTTGAGCAAGCGCTAGGTGATCCAAGCTGTCGGTGTGTCTGGCGGTGGCTCTTTGGCTTTGCTGCGCCTGTTCTCCAGAGTTGAAGTAGGGCGGGTTACAGATGATCGCATCAAACTTCTGTGGAAAGCTTGCCGATAACACACTGTCGTGATGAAGCGAGACACGATTTTGCCAAGGCGACTGCTCAATATTGACAGTGGCAGCATCAATGGCGTGTTGATCAATATCTATCGCAGAGATTGAAGCATCCTCAAAACGCTGCGCAGCCATCAAGGCCAGCAGACCTGTTCCTGTTCCAATATCGAGTACACATGATCTTTGTGGCAGGCTTACCCACGCGCCAAGTAACACGCCATCGGTACTGACTGGCATACCGCTTTGCCCGCCGTAAATTGAGAATTGCTTAAAATTGAAGCTTTTAGTTTGCACTGTTTTGTCTTTCATTAATGTTCTGAGTATCAAGATATTTTAAGTGATTAGCTCTAATGTTAACCGCTTGTATGAATCAATGTTCTGCTTGGTAAACTATTGTTGTGAATTATGGTTAGTTTATAATTGCGACTATTTTTCCATAGCCAGTGTAATCCACTGCTTTTTGTTCTCATATGCAAATTTATATGGTGTTTTTGTGTGGTGACTTGCAGCTAGCCAAGTGTTTCGTCATTATGCGCGACTATTTTATAGATTGATTGGCAGCTTTTAGCTGTAACATTCATGTAAGCACAACATAAACTCATAAATATAATTAAGGATTATCTGTGAAACAGAGTCTAAAACTAACAGATATAATGGCATTGGGCTTCATGCTTTTTGCGTTTTTCTTGGGTGCGGGTAACATCATCTTCCCACCTCTAGCTGGCCAATTAGCCGGTGATCACTTCCTTCCAGCGATGTCTGGTTTTCTGCTGACTGCCGTTGGTCTGCCGTTAATCACTATCGTCGCGGTCGCTGTGGCTGGTGGCTCTTGGGGTCACTTAACTAAAGATCTTCCTAAGCAAGCTGCAACCATTATGGCTGTGCTGATCTTTATCATTATCGGTCCTGCATTTGCAGCACCACGTACTGGCCTTGTTGCCTATGAAATGGCGGTGAAACCCTTCTTCATCGATGCCTCTCAAGCTCACCTAACTCTCTTTTCGATTGCATTTTTTGTAGTAGCGATGTTCTTCTCATGGTCGCAAGGTAAGCTTATTGACGTCATTGGCAAGGTACTGACACCTGTATTATTCGTTGGTTTGGTTGTACTGGCGATTGCTGTATTCGTTAACCCTCAAGGTGATGTTCTTGCGGCTCACGGTGAGTACATTACTCAGCCATTGACTAAAGGTTTCCTTGAAGGCTACAACACCATGGATACTTTTGCTTCTTTGATGTTTGGTATGCTGATTGTTGATGCGATTCGTAGCAAGGGCATTACTGACCGTGCTGCGACGACTAAGTACCTAATTAGCGCGGGTTGTATTGCCGCAGCGGGTCTAGCGTTTGTTTACATCTCTCTATTCTTCCTAGGCGCAACAAGTGCAACAGTAGCAGCCGGTGCAGACAATGGCGGTGCTATCTTAAGCCTATACGTTCAATCGTTGTTTGGTCCTTCTGGTCAGCTAGTGCTTTCTGTGATCGTACTATTAGCGTGTCTAACAACTGCGATTGGTCTTGTGTCAGCATGTTCGGATTACTTCAGCTCGCTAACGCCTCTGTCTTACAAGACTTGGGTAATCATCAACGGTGTGGCTTGTGCAACCGTTGCAAACGTTGGTCTTTCTCAACTGATTTCTCTGTCTGTTCCAGTACTATTTGCATTGTACCCAGTCGCTATCGCGTTGGTTGCTCTGACATTCTTGCGTAGCCGTTTCCCTAATCCAAAAGTGGCTTACCGCGTAGTAGTATTAGTGTCACTGCTGTTTGCTCTTATTGATGGCGCTAAAGTAGCGGGTGTAGACGTGTCTGCACTTAAGATGCTGCCACTGTTTGAGATCGGTATGGGTTGGTTGCTTCCAACGACTGCTGCAATCATCTGTATGTTCTTCGTTGGTAAATCAACAGAGCAAGAGATGGCTGAGGAGACTGTTTAATCTTCCGTTGAGATTAGATTGTTCTTCGAGATGTGTCTCGTCCTAAAATACGTTGACAGTTTTTTACTAAGCCAACAGCGCCAGCTGTTGGCTTTTTTCATGCACCTCATTTGGAGTTTTCATCATGAGACTGAGATGGGGCCTCATATTGTTATAGATATTGATAGACTCTTTTACTAGTCGTTTAAGCTCCTCAAGATTCTTACACCTATCAAGTAAGAACTCTTGTTTCAGGATCCCATTTATTCTTTCTGCTAAGGCATTTTGGTAGCAGTC